>JAFSHN010000008.1 GCA_017440275.1 Bacillota bacterium
AAGTCATTTATGACTTTGTACGACGAACAGGAACAACCAAACCCGACAGGGTGGCGACTCAAATGACACCAAACAGCGACGCAGACAAAGGCTTTTTCCCAAACTCTGCAAATTAAGCTTAGAAATCATCTAAAACATGAGCGGCTGGAACTGATTTCGCTTTAATATACCTAATTCAATAATGATTGTGCATTATACAGTTCTGTATAACTACAGCCTAATTCCATCAGTTCTTCGTGAGTTCCCATTTCCTTGATTCTTCCATCTTCAATAAGCACGATTCTTGTGGCATCCTTTATGGTAGCAAGCCTGTGAGCAATAATAAGAGTTGTTCTGCCTTGGCTCAGCTGACTGAAAGACTTCTGAATCTGCTGTTCAGTTATGCTGTCAAGCGCAGAAGTCGCCTCGTCAAGAATCAAAATGCGAGGATTCTTTAAGAAAATTCTTGCAATGGAAACTCTCTGTTTCTGACCGCCGGAAAGCAGCGTGCCTCTTTCACCCACATAAGTGTCAAAACCTTTTTCCATAGCCATAATATCATCATAAATTTCAGCTTTTTTAGCAGCTTCCACCACCTCTTCAAAAGTAGCATCCGGTCTGCCATAGCGAATGTTTTCAAGGATTGTGTCGGCAAAAAGGAATACATCCTGCTGAACAATACCGATGTTCTGGCGAAGTGAACTCTTTGAAAGATTTCTTACATCAATTCCATCAATTGTAATCGAGCCGCTGTCCACATCGTAGAATCTTGGGAGCAGCTGGCACAATGTACTCTTACCGCCGCCCGAGTGACCTACAATGGCAATACATTCACCTGCTTTAATATCAAGAGTTACATTATTTAAAACATCTTTTCCGTCATCGTAAGAAAAAACAACGGAGCTTAATCTGATGTCTCCCTTGGCATCTGCCAGTTCCAACGGATAAGCAGTTTCTTTTATACTAGGCTCAAGGCGCATTATTTCAACAAATCTTGTAAGTCCTGCAAAACCGCTGGCGAAAAGTTCCGCTAAGGTTGCCAGTTTTCTGACAGGAGTTATAAAAGTCGTAATATACAAAGTAAATGTTATTAAGTCTATGTAATTGAGTTGTTCCCTCATGATGAGCCAGCCGCCGAAGGCTATGACAGCCACTTGCAGTGTACAGATTGAAAATTCAAGTGCTCCGTTAAACAGCCCAAAGGCCTTATAATAGTCACCTTTTGAATTCTTGTAAGTCTCATTGGACTTTTCAAAACGCTTGTAGTCAACGTGACTGTTATCGAATGCTTTTGATGTTTTCATTCCTGAAATTGTGGATTCGATATCCGCATTGATGTCAGCCATTCTGACTTTTACCTTTACCGAAGTGTCCACCATACGCTTACGACAAAACATTACGATGAAAGCAAATAAAGGCAGCATTACAAGAACCACAATGGCAAGTCTCCATTCAACTGCAAACATTACAATAAGCGCCCCAATGATTGTGGCAATTGAAATGAGAAGATCTTCAGGGCCGTGATGGGCAAGTTCGGTAATTTCAAACAGGTCTCCTGTAAGTCTGTTCATAAGCTTGCCTGTACGGTTTTTATCATAAAAATCAAAATCCAGAACCTGAAAATGCTTGTACAGGTCCTCTCTTATGTCAGCTTCGACTCTTATCCCAAAAGTATGTCCGATGTATGTTATTAAATAATAGAAGATTGCACGTAAAGCAAAAGCTATGAGCATTATCGCCATAACTGTAAAGAATGTCTTATATATCTTTCCGGGCAAAAGCTCGTACATGGCAAATCTGCTGACAAGTGGAAACGCAATATCCACTATTGCAACAAAAAAAGCACATGTCATATCTATTATAAACAGCTTTTTATGCGGCCCGAAATATGAGAAAAATATGCTGAATAATGATCTGTTAAAATCTTTTTTCTTTTCCATTAATGCACCTCAAAAAGGGACACTTTTGAAAGCGTCCCTTAATGTCAAATTATTAGATGTAAGCGATTGTTTCGATTTCGATTAAAGCGCCCTTTGGAAGTTCAGCTACCTGGAATGCTGATCTTGAAGGATAATCGCCTTCAAAGTATCCTGCGTAGATTCCGTTAACTGTTGCGAAATCTCCCATATCCTTTAAGAAAACAGTAGTCTTTAAAACTTTGTCAAATCCGGAACCTGCTTCTTCAAGAACTGCCTTGATGTTAGCAAATACCTGCTTAGTCTGTTCTTCAATACCGCCTTCTACCAGGTTGCCTGTTGCAGGATCGATAGGAATCTGACCGGAAGTGAATACCAGATTGCCGAAGATGTTCGCCTGTGCATAAGGTCCGATTGCTGCAGGAGCCTTTTCTGTTGCTACGATTTTTCTCATTTTGTTGTTCCTCCTATTATTCTGTCAGAAATTTCTGACGCTAAGTCTTCTTTTATATATGGAACGGAAACAGCTGTGTTGAGCAGCATAATAGTTCCGTCTCCTATACCGTATCTTTTGGCTACAGGATGATACGTCATAGTAAGCACCTGCGCCTTTTGATACTTGACGAGCGAAATGTGCTTTGCAAAATATCCGTTGACAAGTACAAGTCCCTCTTCTTTTATTTTATACCCTGCCGTCTTGTGTGACAAGATATAAAGTAAACAAACAAATAAATCAAATGCCAAAGGTGCAAGTACAGCAATATACCAAGGAGCTTCCGCCAGTGTAAATAACAATACCATAGCGATTATAACAAGCACGTGCCACTTGATTGACTTAACCACGCGTACCATAGCTCCGCCTTTTTCTTCTTTGCTATAATCAAAGATTCCGTCCCAGTAATATTCGGGAACCAATTCTTCCATATGAGTAATGCACTCTTCTTTTGAAAGGGCCATTGTAATGTTGGAATTTTCACCGTCTTCGTCCTGCATGCCGACAGTTGTTACTTCAACATGGTATTTACCGAAAAGTCTTGCAATTACAGGCTGCTGAACAGTAATGGCCGTAATCTTATCCACCGGAATCGTATAACTTCTCAGTTTTATGAGACCGCACTTGATGTGTAGGTCTTTGCCGTCTCTGTAAACGGTAAAATCATAGTATTTAAAGAAGTTCTTTACAATTCCATAGATACTTCCTATCACCATAATTACAACAGCAATAAGGCCTCCGAGAGCTTCATTTAAGAAACTGTACCATCCGAACTCCGATACATACCAGATCATTCCACCTATACCGCCGATGCTGATTAAAAGTCCTAAAATATGCATGCTGTAAAAGGAGTGCTTTACCATATCTAAAGGAGAATAGTGGAACACTTTTCTGTCGCCGGCAGAAGCCTTTGTCAACTCATCGGGCTGTCTTTCTTCAGAAAGAGCTGATGTGTCAAGGTTACCTTTGAGCTTATGCATACGTTCAAGGATTGTTTTTCTGAAAGCAATTGCCACATCTTCTCTGAATACGATGGAAACGTCAGTCTCATTAGCTGTAGTCATGCTGTTGGTATCCATCTTGATTCTGTAAGTTCCCACAATTCTTTCAAAGAGATTTCTCTCCATATTTACCGCCGAAATATTTTCGATGGCGATAGTATTTTTAACTTTTTTCAGAGTGTTTCGCTCAATTATAACAAGATTATCTTCTAATATAATCCACGTCTTGCGCCATCTGAAAAACTGTATACCAAACACAATTAAAGTTATGGCAACCAATATGAGCAGTCCCCAGATTCCTCCGGTCTCAAGGAATGCCATAATACCGTCCTTACCTATATCTTGAACGATTTCTATAATCACTTCCAATTCATTGAGAAGCAAAATAAAAATTACAACCCAGAATTTCCAAAGGCTTTCGAATATTATAGAAAAGTGGCATCTTATCTTTTTCTTTTCCATAGTTATTCTGCCCTTTCTGCCTGTGCTATGAAGTTTATCTTGTTCTTTAATTTTTCAGCGATTTCAGCTGCCACTTCGTCTTCTAAAAACTTTACCTTAACATCGCCGCCGGCAGTTGTTACGCAAACTGTCGACAGTTTAAAAATTCTCGCGATAGGCCCCTGTGAAATTTCGATTTTGTGAAGTCTTTCGATAGGTACAATGCTTTCGGAAACCCAAAGCAGACCTTCACGAACTCTGATTGCTTCTTCGTCAATACAATATCTATATCTTTCGTATCTTACTTTAGGTGCTGCGATAATATACGCTATAGCCAGTGCCCAGCTGATGCCGAGAACTATTTTGCCTATGGTTTCTACCTCTAAAAGCCAAATGGACAGAATTGTAGATGGAATTAAAATAATTGCCAAAACTATTATGGCACTGATTCTCATACAATGCTGTGCTGTCTTTTGTAATCTTATATAGTCAATATTCATTTGGTCCTCCTTTTGACTCTTTCGTTACTCCTTTGATTTTAGCACAATAAAGATTTTTATGCATCTAATGTTTTAAAGATTTCTTCCCAAACTTCCTCATCCTGACAAGTCATACGATGCCAGTCGTATTCTGCTCTGAAAGCAGCTTTTTGTTCCTCTGTTTCCAGTTCCTTATTCTTAACTTTCTTATTCATCACATCAAAAAACTCGTCTTTATACTTAACTGCGTCTGCAGTATAGTTTGGATTGTGACCCTTGCCTATAACCAGCATCATTTTAATGTTTTCTTTATGTGATAGTCCTGCTTTGAGAGTATCGTAGTGCGGATTTTTGTGACACATTTTGTCGTCGTCGGAGTAAATTAAAAGGACTTTTGCTTCAGTATTTTTAAGAGATTGGACTCCGTCATAATTTACATAGTTTGGATTACTCTGCTGTTCCAGTTCCATAATTGCTTTGCGATAAAACTTTAAAAGACCTCCGAAGTAAGATGCCACCAACAATTCAACTGAAACAAATCCTGACAGTACAACAATGTGCGAAATTTCAGGATGAAGCGCATAGATATTCATAGTGGAAAATCCACCCCAGCTGTGTCCCATCACTGATATATCAAGTCCTGCGAATTTTTCATCTGCTTTTATTGTTTTAATGCAGTCGTCGAGGTCATGAAGAGACTGCGCCATACCATTGGGAGTCTCTCCGCCCGATTCCATACATCCTGTATGGTCGTATGCGAAAACCTTGAAACCGTGCTTACAAAGTTTTTCTATTTCTTTCATATATGATCTGTGACCGCCGCCGAAGCCGTGGTCAAATACAATCAATCTATCGGCTACAGGATGGTCATAATAATATATGTAGCCTTGAAGATTGTGTCCCATAGACGACTTGAAAGAATAAGCCTCTTTATGTAACCCATCGAAATCATCAGCTGAAAAATAAAAAGCATTTCCAGTGTCATCGCACCTTATGTACATCATTCCCTTGAACATATCGACTACTTTTTTCTCAAAAATCATAGCTATTTCCTTTCTTGAACATCTATAACGATTAAGGTTTCGCCCCGCGCGACAAATTTCAACTGCCACTTTCCGTAATCCATGCCGTAGACCCTATCCGGGTCATCCTGATATGAAGGTCTTGGGTCTTGTGCCAGGAGTTCTGCAATTGTGCTTCTGTCAGGCTCAGGCATTTCTGCTTCAAAGGCAACCTGTTTTTTTGCAGGTTCTTTGTGTGCAAAACTGCCTTCAGCATCAGGCTTGCTGTCGCAATAAGGCACATAAGGTTTAATATCAAAAATCGGCGAACCATCTAGGATATCTGCGCCTTTTACATAGAGCACCGGTCCCCTTTCGTCGAAATCCACCTTGGTAAGTTCAACGCAGGAAAGTCCTATCGGATTAGGTCTGAAAGGACTTCTTGTTGCAAATACACCTTTACGGGCATTGCCTCCCAGCTTTGGCGGTCTCACCGTCGGCGACCAATCCTTGTCCACATTCTCCGAAAACTCCCAAATGAGCCAGATGTGGGAAAATTCCTCAAGCCCGCGCACTGCCTCACGCACGGCAAACTCCGGCTCGAATACGATGTATCCATCCGTGTCTGCAAGTCCCGCCTGACGCGGTATGCCGAATTTGTCTATGAATTTTGTGTGGATGTGAGCAATGGGCTTCATGTGATTCTCCTGTATACTTTATCAGTTAAATTATAACCCCCTTGACATTATCTTAGCAACTATTTTAGAATGTCTTTTAGGAGGTTTTGGACCTATGAAACGCGAAATTAAACCGATTACACCCGATTATATTGAGGACTATTTAACCATATATCTTAACGCCTATCCGGCTTTCAAAAGTGTAGGCGATGAAGGACGTGACAAGTATCGTCCGCGTATCCTTTATTCTATGGAAAATGATAAGCATATTCATTTCTATGGCTTGTTTGAAGACGGCAAACTAATTGCTCAGATGAAACTCATCGACTTTTCTATGAATGCTTTCGGCAAAATGATTAAGGCCTGCGGTCTCATGGCCCTCGGAGTTCATCCTATGCATAAGAAAAAAGGCGCGGCACGTGATATGGTTCGTTTCTTTGAAGAATACACAAGAGAAAGCGGTGCAAGTGTGGCTATGCTTCTCCCTTTCAGAATAGACTTTTATCGTCAGATGGGCTATGGATACGGCAGTAAAATGGAAGAATACCGCCTGCCTACAATTAACCTGCCGGCAGCAGATAAAGAAGAACTAAAAAAACTTTCTTTCATCGGTTCTGATGAAGCTGCGACCAATGAAATTCTTCAGTGTTACAGCACTTTTTCCGAAAAGAATCACGGTATGTGTCTCAAGTTTGAGGATGAGATTCGTGCCCTGGACGGTGACTCTGATACAAGGCGGGTTGGATATTATAAAAACGGTCAACTTAAGGGGTATGTGTTCTTCAACTTCGTCTGCGAAAGCGATGTGAATTACACGCTTAACAGAATGGAAGTCACGGAACTGGTTTATCACAGTCCTGAAGTACTTAAAACATTACTGGGATTTCTGCGAAACCAGAGCGATCTTGCACAGACTACCGTTATCAGAACAGGTGAACCTGACTTTTATCACCTGCTTCCAAGTGCACAGGATACTTCAAATAACTACATGGACTTTGGATTCCTGCAAACTAACGTGGCTGCAGTTGGAACTATGTACAAAGTGGTTAATCTCAAAGAGTTCATCAAGTCAACTTCTCATCGCAAATTCATTCCTTGCAAGTTAACTGTGAAATTTGACTACGAAAGCGAATTATACCACACAGAAAACAGTTTTGCGGTGGCATTTGGAGCAGATGGTCACTGGAGTATAGGAAACATCGAAGATTCAGAAGTTACCGTTTTATGCAAGCTCTCTGACCTTTCATCACTTTTGATGGGAAGCGCTGAGTTCTCATCTCTTGTAAGACTTGGCGTTATCAGAATCAGCGACGAAAGTTATGTGGAACTTTTAGATACACTTTTCCACTGCAAACAGAAACCGTGGACCAATACGGATTACTAAAATATATTTTTATATGTAGGTGAAATCATGACACTCAATTTCAAACAATCTTTATTAACACTTATTGGAATTGCGGCGATTATGGTACTGGGGCTTTTCGTAATCGATATGCCTATCGCCATCATCGTTCTTACCGAAGCAATCTTTGTAGGATTTATTGCTATCGGCCGTAAAATTCCTTATTCTGAACTTCAGCAATCTATGGTTGCATCAGTTAATTCCTTTGTCACACCGATTCTGATGCTGACATTAATCGGAGCATTGGTTGCCAGCTGGATTATCGGCGGCACAGTTCCTACCCTCATATACATTGGTATGAAAATCATCGATGTGAGATTTTTCTTGATTATCACATTTGCAATGTGCTCCCTTATGAGTATGCTAATTGGTACTTCATGGGGTGTTATGTCAACTCTTGGTGTTGCTTTTATCGGTATCTCCAACGGGCTTGGCATTGATCCGGCATATACTGTAAGTGCCATTGTTTCCGGGGCTTTCCTTGGAGACAAGCTTTCTCCGCTTTCAAGTTCATTGGTACTCGCCACTGAACTGACAGGCGTAGAATCCACAAAAGGAATAAAAGCAGCATCCTACTCAAATGTACCTGCGTTCGTTCTTTCAATTATTCTCTACATATACCTTGGACTTGCTCACACACCTCAAGGTGAAAGCCATGAAGCAGAGGCTGAAATCTTGATGAATGCTTTGGCAGAAGAGTTCAATCTGGGTATCTTACCTTTGATTGCTCCGGTCCTGTTAATTTTCTTTATGGTAATTAAGATTCCTACAATTCCTACTTTTGTTCTGGGTATTATAGTAGGGGTTATTGAATCCGTTTTTGTTCAAGGCTGCAGCCTGACTGATGTAGCTTCAGGGCTGATGACAGGTTACAATATGGCTGCAAATCCAATGGTTAACGACCTCCTACATTACGGCGGCGTTAATAGTATGGCATCGACTTTAATCCTGCTGATTATCGCAGCCTGCTTTGGCGGTATAATTAAACGACTGGGAATCATCGCATGTCTCCTGGAAAAAATCTTCGAAAATGCACGCACAAAGGGCAAAGTTATTACTTCTGCAGTTGTACTCCATACAGTATGCTTTGTAATAACAGGAAACTACTACACAACTAACTCTATACTGGCTCCCGCCTTTGCAGATACCTTTGACAAGCACGGAGTTTCCAGAGATGATTTAACGGCAGTTCTCCTCAACACAGGTACAGGTATCTCTCCTATTATACCTTGGACAGCAACTGCAATATTCATCACCAATACACTCGGAATTGCCGGTACCGGATACTGCATCTACGCACCTATCCTGTGGCTGCCGGTAATCTTACAGCCTATTATGGCATTTATGAAGAAAAAATAAAATAAAAAAAGACACTCCTTATCAATGTTGGAGTGTCTTTTTTTTTATAGAGATTCTATTTCTTCTATCGATAATTCTGTCAGCTCAGCAATAATTGAAACTGACATACCTTTTTCTTTCATACGGTGTGCAGTCTTTTTCTTTTGCTCCAAAACACCTTGCTCCAGTCCTTCTGCAAGACCTTTCGCCAAACCTTCCTGTAAACCCTGTTGTAAGCCCTGTTCTAAGCCCTGTTCTAAGCCCTGTTCTAAGCCCTGTTCTAAGCCCTGTTCTAAGCCCTGTTCTAAACCTTGTTGTATGCCTTGTTCCAATCCTTGTTCTATGCCTCGTTCAAGACCCAGCTCATAACCTTCCTGCGCTCTGATAGCTAAACATTCTTCTCTTGTCAGTTCATCACATAAAAAGCTCACTATCTCACCACCA
>JAFSHN010000009.1 GCA_017440275.1 Bacillota bacterium
CCGGACTGCACGCACTTCTCTAAGGCCCGCGGAGGAACACCTAAAAAGAAGGAAATTCGAGGCCTTGCATGGGTTGCTTTGAGATGGGCAGCAACAGTAAAACCTCGCGTTATTATCCTTGAGAATGTAGAGGAGTTCCAGACATGGGGCCCTCTTGATAAAGAGGGGCAGCCTATAAAGGAAAAGCAGGGTCACACATTCAACTCTTTTATAAACGCACTGCGCCGCCAAGGCTACGAAGTGGAATATAAAGAGCTGAGAGCCTGCGACTACGGAGCACCGACAATCAGAAAAAGATTTTTCCTTATCGCAAGATGTGATGGAAAACCAATTGTCTTTCCAAAACCAACACATGGGCCAGAAGGAAGCGGGCTTCTTCCATACAAAACAGCTGCTGATATTATTGACTGGAGTCTTCCAACCAAGAGTATCTTTGGCAGAAAGAAGCCTCTTGCTGACAATACCTTGAGAAGAATTGCGAGGGGACTTGATAAGTATGTCATAAAAGATCCGGCGCCATTTCTGATTCAGGTTAACCATGCAGGAGAAAATTTCCGCGGCCAGAAGCTTTCCGAAGCAATGCCAACGGTAACGGCAAAACACGGTTTTGGAGTCGTAAGCCCTGTAGTTACATCCCTTGGTCATACCAGTATAAAGGGCCGCAGCGCTGCAGCAGATGAACCACTTCGCACTGTAGTAAGTAAAAATGAGCATTGCATAGTGAATGGCGCACTTACTCCATACATTATGACAAATACTACAAATCATAGCGGAGCTGCAGAAGACACACCGCTTCCAACGATAGCAACCGGTGGACATCACTTCCAGGTAAGTCCGTACCTTCTTCAGTATCATACTGAAACACAGGCGAACCAGGTGAGAGGGCAGGTGTGCGATGCTCCACTTGCAACGGTCGATACGAATCCACGATACAGCATGGCAGCTGCTTTTATTTCCCCGTATTATGCCGGCGGATATCAGCAGGCAGGTCAACCTGCAGATAAACCATTACCTACGGTAACTGCAATTGACCATAACTGCATTGCAGCAGTGAATATGATGGTTCTTCGTAATAATATGGATGGAAAGAGTGTCGAAGATGGGCTGAACACAATCACTTCATCACCCGGACACTTTGCTTTGCAGAAAAATTTCCTGACAGAGTATTATGGCAATGGCCGTCCAATGAACATCGAAGAACCTCTTCATACAATCACAGCAAAAGCCCGGCAAGCACTTCTTTCTGTGAGAGCAGAAAGAGTAACCGATGAGGTGGACTTAAAAGACTGGCCACAAATCAGAGAACTACTTAATAAATACTGTGATTATAATCTTAAAGAAGACGAAGTTCTGATACTAAATATCGGAGGAATTGATTACTTCATATCTTCAATAGGACTCAGAATGCTTCAGCCAAGAGAACTTTATAACGCACAAGGTTTTCCGCCGGATTACATCATTGACATGGTGGATCCTGTAACCGGAAAGACCTATTCCAAGAAAGAGCAAATCGCCCGGTGTGGCAATGCCGTGCCTCCGCCTTTTGCGGAAGCACTCTGCAGAGCCAATCTGCCGGAACTGTGCGGAAAGAAGTACCACACAATGGCAGAACTTACAGAAGATATTGCAGTATAGGGAAAACTATTCAGCGGTGATTTTATCACCGCTGAATTATTAAGAGGAGGATTTGCAGTGAAGCTATATCATGCGACTTTTGGTTCAAAGAGACAAAGTATTGAAAAAAATGGCTTACTCATAAATCAAAATAAAGTTTGGCCAGACTGTGTTTCAGGGTATGTTTATATGGCGTCCGATATGGACGGGGCAATTTCTATTTGTGAAGTTGCAGAGGACCTTCCTGATGAGATATATAATTCAGGAATTTGCTGCTTTGAAATTGACACTGATGCTCTGGACACATCATTGTTGTTTGTTGATCCGAACATGTTATTTGCAGAGGATGAGGAACCATGGTGTTTTGCCTATAAGGGGAATATACCTTATAGTGACCTAAAACTGTGCTGTAATGAACAACAGTAGAAACTATTCAGCGATGATTTTATCACCGCTGAATTTTATATAAGGAGAAGACATGTATTACCGATACGAAGCAAGAAACAAAGAAGGGCAGTTCGTAGGAATCTTCCAGATACTGAATCCAAGCGAACGAAGATACATTAACCGGTTTCTTCGAGAACCCAAATGGTATGAAAAGAACTCCGCAGTCGAAAGCAGATGCTGGTTTACAGAAGAAGGATATGCAAAGTACCATGAGGTACTTGACGCAATCATATCGGAAAAAGGAAATCTGGAAGTCAGAATTATACAAAAAGAACGCCTAAGCAATATTGCCTGCAAAGGAAAGATACAGTGTATAGAATTAGTTATATAAAAAGGAGAGAAAATGAAAATATATGAAATTTGGAAGTCAATCATTGCAAAACTTCCGCGGCAACCAAGAAGCTATAATACGAAAGAAAATCCAGGGTTCTGGACAAACGGAGAAGAAATTCTTTGTCCATCAGAAATGGAAATGCAAATCGTATGCAGCTTTCTTGAGGACATCTTTGGAACTGAAGAAAACTATAATCTGATTACTGGATGGTATGATCCGTTCGAAGATGCAGAAAG
>JAFSHN010000010.1 GCA_017440275.1 Bacillota bacterium
AATAAGTTCAAGGAATCTTATAATGACCTGCCTAAAAATGATTACGTGGACTCATTTGTCATTGCTGACTGCCTGCGTTTCGGTAGAATCAACAAAGAGGTATATACCGAGAACTATCACTACATAGCACTCAAAAACCTCACTAGAGCACGCTACTACGCTGTTTGCAACCTCGTCAAAGAAAAACAACGCTTTATGAACATACTCTTTAAGAAGTATTCTACAATGACGCAGGAGAAAGTATTTTCTGATACTTTCAGCACTACGGCACTTGCTGTCTACGAAGAATTCGAATCCGCAGAAGCATTAGCCAACATGGACTTACAAGAACTTACTGATTTCATTGTACAAAAAGGAAAGAACCGCTTTCCTGATCCTGATTCAGTAGCCAAAGCCATTCAGAAAGCTGCTAGGAGTTCATACCGTTTGCCTAAGACGGTAAACGACTCCGTCAACCAGGTGCTTTCTATATCCATAACCTCTATGAGGGCATTGGAATCTCAAATCAAAGAGTTCGATAAAGCAATCGCCGCCCAAATGGAACTCTTACCAAATGTATTAACATCTATTCCAGGTATTGGACCTGTATTCTCAGCAGGCATTGTGGCTGAAATCGGTGATATCAATCGTTTTTCAAACCATGCTCAGCTTGCCAAATATGCAGGTCTTTCATGGAAACAACATCAGTCCGGTGGTTATGAAGCCCAGACAACAAGGCTTATAAATTCCGGAAATCGATTTTTAAAGTATTATCTGTGTGAAGCCGCATTCTCGCTTGTAAGATGCGACAAGGAGTATAGTGACTTCTACCATCTCAAATACGAAGAGGTAAACAGATACCAACACAAACGTGCACTTGTATTAACTGCTCGTAAATTTGTGCGGTTAGTCTTTGTACTGCTCAAAGACAATCGTCTATATCGTTCAGCACGCTAATCTTTTTACGTGCTGATGAACTCGCCCTGCTCATTTTAAAAATCATGGTCGACAGGGCTTAGGTAGGTGTTTTTTGCTTTTATGAAATATAGGAAAACTATGCGTTTTCTTTTTTATTTCTCACTTGACATCACACCGCTGGACTCATAATGTTAGTATTCTACATATTTAGTATAGCACTTTATTTCAGAATACACAACGAAGCCTTTTAGCGAATCTTTTGTTGAAATAATTGAATTCATTTTGGGGTTTTGATTTCTTTTCTGATTGAGAAAAAAGTCTGTGTGCTATATAATAGGAAAAGAACTGGGCATAATTGCAGAAAACGTGAAAAAACAGTCGTGCAGTAGAGTGTCACAGTAGGCAAGAAGGAGAAGGCAATGGATATTATTTTAAAAATCAAGGAAGAACTGAATGTAGAAAAATGGCAGGTGGAAGCAGCTGTCAAATTAATAGATGAAGGAAATACCATTCCTTTTATTTCCCGTTACCGTAAAGAAGCAACGGGATCTTTAAATGATGAACAGCTCCGTAATCTGGGTGAACGTCTGACTTATCTTCGCAATTTGGAAGATAAAAAGGCACAAGTTATCAGCAGCATTGAGGAACAGGGAAAATTAACAGAAGAACTTCGTGCAAAGATTGAAGAAGCACAGACCCTTGTAGTGGTAGAAGATTTATACCGTCCATACCGTCCTAAGAAAAAAACACGTGCCAGCGTAGCAAAAGAAAAAGGATTGGAAGGCTTGGCAGAGTATATTTTGGCACAGGATGCAGCAGAAGCCATCGAAGTAGAAGCAGCCAAATACATAAGTGAAGAAAAAGAAGTAGCGGATGCCAAAGCGGCAATTCAGGGTGCAATGGATATTAT
>JAFSHN010000011.1 GCA_017440275.1 Bacillota bacterium
ATACTTGCAATGACTTTAAATATCTTCACGACAATTTATGTGAGATATTAACCGAATTAAAAAAGAAATTATAACTATGTAACATTTTAAAAGGACTTCTGTAAAATACAGAAGTCCTCTTTTTTATCTAAACGCCTCAAGCGCCTGTTCAAAATCTTTAATCAAATCGTCTATGTTTTCCATTCCCACGGAAACTCTTATCATTCCCGGAGTAATTCCTATCTTTCTTCTGTCCGCATCAGGCATACTTGCGTGAGACGATGTTACAGGATGAGAAAGTGTCGTTCTGATTCCTCCGAGAGTAGGTGCATATTGTGCGTACTGCAAGCGTTTCATAAATTCATTCACTTTATTCATATCTTCGCTGGCAACGAAGCTTAAGATTGCTGTATACTTATCGTCTTTGAACATTTCATCAGCCAGACTTCTCTGTTCGTATGAAGCAGCAGACGGATGATAAACCTTATCAACCAGCTCATGTTTTTCGAGAAAGGCCGCCAGCTTACAGGCATTTTCCATCTGTTTTTCCAGTCTTACAGCCAAGGTCTGCACGCCTCTGTGAATGAGCCACGCATCAAATGGACTGGTAAAAAGGCCTCCGCACATCAGCGCTGTATCAAATAAGGCATCAATCTTTTCTTTACTTGCTGTTACAGAGCCGCCGGATGCATCGTTATGACCGTTGATGTATTTGGTCAAACTGTTCACAACATAGTCTGCCCCTGCTGTAAACGGAGCAAACGCCAGTGGTGTTGTAAAGGTATTGTCTATTACCAAAACCGCACCCACATTGTGAGCTATATCGGCAATGCTTTTTACATCAGCAAGTCTGAGAGTAGGATTGCTGAGTACTTCTGAAAACATTACCTTTGTGTTTTCTCTTACGGCTGCTTTAACATTTGATACATCGGTAAAATCCGTATAGGTGGTTTCAACACCGAACTTTTCGAATACTTCCTGGAGAAGATGCTTTGTTTCACCATAGATATGGGAGTTGCACACTACGTGGTCCCCTGCCTTAAGTTCTTTAATCATAATGCTGAGAATTGCAGACATACAAGAACCATAGCAAAGTGAAGCCTCTCCTTTTTCAAGCATAGTAATAGCGCTTTCAAGAACTGTTCTGTTAGGATTTCCTCTTCTTATATAAGTAAATCCCCTTTCTTTTTTACCATAAACTTCGCCCACTTCATCCATGTCGCTCATAGTATAAACTGTAGACTGGAATATAGGAAAAGAATCAGGTTTAAGATCCATACCGTCTATCTGTTTTTCACTGTATAGTAAATCTGTCATAATATCGCTCATAATCTACCTCCCGGTTTTCTTCGTTATAGCGATTATAAGCCTATCAACATAATAGTGTCAAACAAAAATGCCTTCCCACAAAGGAAGGCATTTTGTCTAGTCTATTATTTTTATTATCCCTTTTTTCTCTACATTTTGTGAAGGTTCAGTCTCCGCATACCCGAGAGCCGCCATTCCGTGCACCACATGCTCTTCCGGAATCCCCCATTCCCTTAAAAATGCACGAACGACAGGTTTGTCACATATTGTCTGCAGTTGATTAATCCACACTGAGCCGATTCCCAGCGAATGAGCTGCCAGGAAAATGTTTTCCAGGGCACAAGCATTGTCCTCTTTACTCCAGATACCGTCGCGCACATTAGACGGAATTATCAGCACATCAGCGTTATAGAAGTTATATCCTTCTCTTCCCAGTTCATTGCCGATAACCGCCGCAAACTCATCCAGTTTATTTCTGTCAGTAATTGCGGTAAACTGCCATGTCTGCTTGTTCATACCGCTGGGTGCATAGGCCGCACACTTTAGAATCAATTCCAAATCTTGTCTACTGATTTTTTCTTCTGTAAACTTTCTCACGCTGCGTCTTGTGAGGATATTTTCAATAACCTGGTTCATGTAAACCTCCTTATTTGTTTTTCAGCATCTTAAGAATCGCCGCAGGCTTGAGTGGTTCTCCTTTGTAAAGAACCATCATTTTATACAGTTTGCCGGCTATAAATGTCACCGCCAATGTTGTTACTGCTATTATACCAAAGCTTGCTAGACTTCTACATACCGAAACAGTCCCCAGAAGTGCTTTTGCAGGCGTTATCATTACCGCTGTAAAAGGAATCCAGTCAAGCCAAGGTGCTGCATCCATATCTCCGTTAAGAGTGCCTGTATAAATACATACAAGGAAACTGATTACAAGTACCATTGTAAAAATTACGTTAGTCGATGCCAGGTCTTCTGATTTGCCTGCAAGAGCACCTCCAATACCTGCCAGCGAACAATAGAGCAGCAATCCCACAACAATCATCATAAGTGCCAGGAAACAGTTGACAGGGCTGAACATTCCGGCAGTCAATTCTCTGATTATTTCAAAACTACTTACAACGGTCAGTTGGGCATCAGGGTTAATTATATTAACAAGTCCGACTCCTGCCAAAATACCCAGAATCAGAGATGCTACCCAGCTTACAAACTGGATAATACCTGCGAAAGTGATTGCCATAAGCTTACCCATAATCATAGCCATAGGCTTAACTGAGATCAGGAAGGTTTCCATCAGTTTGGAGCTCTTTTCCATTACCACGCTGTTGGCAACGCTCTGTCCATAGGCCAGCACGAAGAAGTAAAGAATCATTACATTCAGATAGCTTACTATCATAAAGGCCAAACTTAAGTTTTCTTCCTCTTCTGTCTCTTCTTCGTCCACGTAAACCTCTTCATCATCTGTAGCAGGCTCTTCATCAGGGATATAACCGTTATAGGTCATATCAAGAGCATATAAATACTGGTCCAGATAAATCTGGAATGTGTAGGCCGCATCTTCAGAAATTTCACTCTTATCAGGAATTATAATGTCAGTGGTATATAGTTCGCCGTCTTTATGTGTATAAAGAATCAACGCATTTTTATCTTTTTCTGTTGCAAGTTTTGCCTTGTCAAAATCATTGCCAAAATCTTTTACCTGCGTGTTTATACCTGTTCCCTGTAATATTATCGGCAGTGCGGACATATCAGCACGTCCGTCATCTGTATCATCCACGATATAAAGTCTTTCAATTGTAGTCATATCCACAGGCACTGCATCAATTTCGCCTGTTTCATCACTGCCGCCAAATACTTCTATTCCAACGAATATAGCCACCGGAATCAGGAAAAGCGCAAGGGCAATTGCCAATGTAGTGGTTTTGTAAGCCTTGCCTTTAATATGCTGAAGGAAGGTGAAAGAAAAAATCTTATTGAATCCTTTTAATTCTGATTTCATCTACTTCACCCCCTTTCTGTTTTTTACGGCCATTGCCAGCATCTGAGTCAGTTTCAGGCGATTTCCCTTATACATGATTAAGCTGTCATAGAGACTTGCAGACAGTTTGCTTTCTGCTGCGATGATTACCACCTGAATCGCCCATGACAAGAGCAGAATCCCAATGCCTATGTCACCTGTCACATAGTAAGTAGGTGCTGCAAAGGCAGAAATAAACGGACATAATGACAGTGGAATCGCAGGAGTACTGCCAAATGGAGAAGCTATTATAGTTACAATATATCCTGCCATTGTCAGCAACACCGATGCAGTGTTTGCACCTTCCATATCTTCAATGTTAGAACATCCCGCACCACTCAAAGCTGCGATAAGAGCAAACTGCATATATGCCAGAAGAAGTGAAACCACAATTATAACAATGAGGACAGGTCCCAGAGAAAAGATTTCAGAGGTAATGCCCATATTAGCCATCTTTGCCCCTATTACAGAAGTATCCATAAACATTCCTGTAACAAGATATGAAATGCCGTAGCCTGAAGCTGTAAGTGCCAGCATTCCGAAAATAAATGCCATAACTGCCAGAATCTTACCAAGAATAAGAGCCTCTGATTCTACACTTACCATAAGTGTTTCTACCAATTTAGAAGCTTTTTCTTCAACAATGGATCTAATTATGTATGCACAGGAGAAGACACACACAATCAATACCAGTATGGAATAGAAAATCTGTACCATATATCTGGCATCAAAGGAGACCTCATCTAAATGAAGAAATTCATCCATTGTCATTACGTTGCTGATAAAACCTGTCTGCGTTATAACAGTCTCATCTTCAAACAGAAAAGCCATCACTGGTACTGCTGCCATAGCAACTACTATCAGAATCCCAAAAACGACCAGATTTCCTTTATTTTTAAATAGCTGCCAAAGCGTGAATTTAAAGACTTTTCCAAGGCCCATAAAAGTCTTTCTATTCTTCATGGAACTCACCCACTTTTTCAACGAATATTTCATGGAGAGACGGTTCTCTGAGGTCAAAGGTAATAATAGTTACACCCTTTCCCATCAGATTAGCCAGCAGTTCATTGGCCTGCTGTTCCCCTGTAACCTTAATCTGATATTCCATCTCTTTTTCTGTCAGAACAATTGCCCCTGTTTCCTCGATAATCTGGCGCACATCCTGTTCAGTCTTAAGGTGAAGATTAACTCTGCCATAACTCTTTTTTATTTCGTTCAGATTACCTTGAAGAACAGGTTTTGAACGGTCCAAAATGGTGATGTCTGTGCAGAATTCTTCTACTGTTGCCATCTGGTGGCTGGACATAATCAAATATTTGCCTGCTGCAATCTGTTCCCTGATAATGCCTTTGAAGAGGTCTGTGTTAACAGGGTCAAGACCTGACAGCGGTTCATCTAAAATAATCAATTCAGGGTCTGAAATGAGTGCTATCATAAACTGAATCTTCTGCTGATTACCCTTTGAAAGTTGATCTGCCATCTTAGGCTTGAAAGACTTTTTTCTTGGAGCACGTTTTTTCTTTTCACCAAGGGGTGCTGCCGCCTCTGTCGGCGGATATAAGTATTCTTCACATTCAAGACGCTTTGCCCAATATTTGATTCTTTCCTTGGCATCTTCTTTTGAAACGCCTCTGAGACCTGCAAAATAAATCAGTTGGTCCATCAAAGAATACTTAGGGTAAAGTCCTCTTTCTTCTGCCAAATAGCCCACATTGCAAGTGTTGGTGGAAAGAGGCTCACCGTTCCACAATACTTCGCCTGAGTCTCTTGAAAGCATATCAAGCATCATTCTGATGGTGGTCGTTTTGCCGGCTCCATTTGTTCCCAGTAATGCATATACACCCGGCTTTTCCATTTCAAAACTGAGATTATCTACTACGACTTTGTCGCCGTAAGACTTGACTAAATTTCTTACTACTAAGCTCATATTTTCCCCCTTATATTAATTAATCTTTTCTTTATCATATTTCATTGCAGCTAGACAATATGAAATCACAGTTACAAGCCACAGAGCACATACAACCATAACGGGCAGAGGTCCGTAATCGAAGAAGAAGCTCATGAGCATCAGGAATACCACTGCAAAGGCATATCCGAAAGATGTAGCCCTGTATGAAGCATATGCCGATTTATAAATCAGCAGTTTTTCCATTTCGTCGCAGCTTTCTTCCCACTTGCTGCTGAAATTCAAATCATAAACGCTGCCTTTCTTTTCCGGTGACATAAGTTTCTCAAGGTCTACCACCAGCTGCTGCATTTTTGATGTTCCAAAACATACAACTACGAAAAATATCAGAGCCACAACGTATAGGAATGATTCGCTCTCAATATGGTGATTGATATATGCCATTGTCGCTCCGTAAAACATAAAGGCCAGAATAAGCGTAACGCTTCCTGTCAGCAGTGCCATGGAGTTCTTCTTATCAATACTTTCTGTATATTTATCTATTTCTTCATCATCTACAGCCTTTTCATACATTGCATATTCTTTTTTCGCACTATTATATATAATTATTTCAAGAATAAGACCAACAGTAGAAATCAGAATCACCAGATAAGGAGACGCAGCCATAATAAATGCTTCCAGATTGCGTCCGATTATATCCGACAGGTTCTCAGCAGAATTAGTTGCTGCATAAACACCTATCAACCCACCAACAATGCCGGCAACTACTACTACGGGTATCAATTTTTTCAAAGCTTTTTTGTTTTCTTGTTTGTTGTCTTTATTCATCCCCTAATCCTCCTCATAATAAAAAATCTCTTCTACTGTTGCCCCACAAACTTTTGCTATTTTGAGCGCCAAGGTTACTGACGGAGAATAGTCTCCCCTCTCAATTTGACTGACAGTCTGTCTTGAGGCACCTACCATCTGTCCCAGCTCCGATTGATTAACACCTATCTTCGCTCTGTACTCTTTTAATCTATTACGCAGTGCCATTTTGCTGCTCCTCTCTTAATGGCGAGGAAGGTTGTACCCCCCCCCGCAGCATTTTTGACAATTTTTATTTGCATTTTGACAAGTTTAGTTGTCATTTCGTAGTCAGTATAGCACTTTTAGTACATGGTGTCAACTTGTATAATTCATTAAAAGTTCCATATTACCGACCATAATTTATTAAAAATGGAATTCTTTCAATTCAAGAAAGAAGCAAAAACTAGCAAAAGAGAATCCCCGAAGGGATTCTCTTATAATTATTATTCGAGCTCAAAAGCTCCTGTATAAAGTTGATAGTATTTGCCTTTTTCAGCAATGAGTCTGTCGTGGTCACCTCTTTCGATGATTCGACCGTTTTCCATAACCATAATTACGTCAGAATTCTGGATTGTAGATAAGCGATGGGCGATTACAAATACTGTTCTGCCGTGCATCAGGTTATCCATACCTTTCTGAACGATGGCTTCTGTTCTAGTATCGATGGAAGAAGTAGCTTCGTCGAGAATCATTACAGGAGGGTCAGCAACGGCAGCTCTTGCAATGGAAATCAACTGACGTTGTCCCTGTGAAAGTCCGCTTCCGTCACCTTCCAGCACTGTGTCATATCCATCAGGAAGCATTTCAATAAATCCATGAGCATTGGCCAGTTTAGCTGCTGCAACACATTCTTCATCTGTAGCTTCCAGATTACCGTAGCGGATATTCTCCATAACGGTTCCTGTGAAGAGGTTTACATCCTGGAGAACCACACCGAGGGAACGGCGAAGGTCTTTCTTTTTGATATGGTTGATGTTTATTCCGTCGTACAGAATCTTACCATCATCAATATCATAAAATCTGTTTATCAGATTTGTGATTGTGGTCTTGCCTGCACCTGTGGCACCTACAAGGGCTACTTTCTGTCCCGGCTCAGCATAAATTGTAATGTCGTGAAGAACCAGTTTATCTTCATCGTATCCGAAATCCACCTCGTTGAGGTTGATTTTGCCACGCATTGGAATAAGTTTGTCGCCGTCTTTCCAAGCCCAGTGACCGGTTCTTTCTTTGCATTCTGTCAGCTCACCGTCTTCACCTATACAAGCGTTAACCAGTTCCACTGTTCCATGGTCTGTCTCAGGTTCTTCATCTAAAAGTTCAAAGATTCTTGATGCCCCTGCCATTGCCATAATTACAGAGTTTAACTGCTGTGAAATCTGGCCAATCGGGTTTGTAAAGTTTCTTGATAAAGTCAAAAATGATGCGATAGTACCTAGAGTAAGAACCTCATCTCCGCTTAAAGCAAAATTAGGCAGCCCATAGATTGCCATTGCACCGCCCACAACAGCAAGAACTACATACATCATATAACCGATATTACCTACAATAGGCATTGTAATAATTGCAAGGAAGTTGGCAATCTTAGCTGTATTAAAAAGATATTCATTCTTCTTGTTGAAAGCTTCAATGTTTTTCTGCTCATAGCAGAAAACCTTTACAACCTTCATACCGTTGATCATTTCTTCAATAAATCCGTTGGCATCGCCAAGTGCACGCTGTTGCTTCATAAAGTACTGTCCGCTCTTGCCGGCAACAAATTTAATAGAGAACAGAATCAACACAGTAAATCCGAGAACGATTAGTGTCAGCCATACGCTCAGGTAAAGCATAGAACAAAGCACCGCAGTCATCGAGATGATTGATGAGAATAAGTTTGGTAAACTCTGTGAAATCATCTGTCTGAGTGTGTCTGCGTCATTGGTAAAATGGCTCATTACATCCCCGTGAGTTCTTGTATCGAAGTACTTTATAGGGAAAGACTGCATCTTTTCAAACATTTCGTCTCTGATATCTTTCAGAGTCTTTTGAGCAACAATGGCCATAGTTCTGTTATAGAAGAAAGAAGCCAGAGTACCTGTCATAAATATTACAGCCATACTCATCAAAGCTCTTGCAAGGCCGCCGAACACCGGCTCTGCTTCCATAAGCAGAGGTAGAATATGTTCATCAATTAAAGTCTGAATAAACAGTGATGAAGCAACGCTGGCAACGGAACTGACCAAAATGCAAACAACTACGAAAATCAGTCTCAGTTTGTATTCAGCAACGTATGACAAAAGTCTCTTGATAGTGCCTTTTTTGAATTTCATTCCTTTTACAGGAGCGAAGCCTTTTCCTCTGCCGCCCGGCATTGGTCTTGTTTCTTTACTCATCTGCTTCACCTCCCTGTTTATTTTGAGATTCATAAACTTCTCTATATATGTCGCTGTTTTCCATCAAGTAATGGTGGTTGCCTACTGCAGAAAGCTTACCGTCATCCATAACGATAATCTGATCAGCGTCCTGAACAGATGCAATACGCTGAGCGATAATAATCTTTGTCGTATTTGGAATTTCTTCCTTAAATGCCTGTCTGATCATAGCATCTGTCTTCATGTCAACTGCACTTGTTGAATCGTCTAAAATCAGAATCTTCGGATTCTTCAGGAGAGCTCTTGCAATACAAAGTCTCTGTCTCTGTCCACCAGAAACATTAGTACCGCCCTGCTCAATATATGTGTCATAGCCATTTTCCATCTTCTGAATGAACTCATCGGCACAAGCAAGCTCACATACTTTCTTTATTTCTTCGTCAGTCGCGTCTTCCTTACCCCAACGAAGGTTTTCTTTGATTGTTCCTGAGAAAAGTGTGTTTTTCTGAAGCACGAAGGCAACCTGATGTCTTAAGCTTTCTACATGATAGTCTCTTACATCTACACCACCGACTTTCACGGATCCTGCAGCTACGTCGTACAGTCTTGGAATAAGCTGTACCAAACTGGACTTGGCTGAACCGGTAGCACCGATGATGCCGATAGTCTGGCCACTTTCGATGTGTAAGTTAATTCCGTTTAAAACTTCTTTGCCGCCCCTGTTCATATATCTAAAGTGTACGTTTTCAAAATCAACAGAGCCGTCTTTCACTTCATAAATCGGATTTTCAGGATCCTGAAGTGTGCTTACCTCTTCAATGATTTCAAGGATTCTTTCGCCGGAAGCCTTTGCCATGGTCATCATAACGAAAAGCATTGAGATAATCATCAAACTCATCAGAATCTGCATTACATAAGTAAACAATCCGATAAGTTCCCCTGTGGAAAGTCCAATCACTGCATCATTGCCGGATGCTACGATTGCTCTTGCCCCAAACCAGGAAAGCATAATCATACAAGCATACATGGAAATCTGCATCAAAGGTGCATTAAAAGCCAGTATTTTTTCTGCTCTGACGAAGTCTTTATAAATTTCATTAGATGCGCCCTTAAACTTTTCAGTCTCAAATTCCTGTCGGTTAAAGGACTTTACTACACGCATACCATAAAGGTTTTCCTGTACAACATTGTTTAAGTTATCGTATTTTTTGAACACCTTATCAAAAATAGGGAATGTTTTAAATACAATAGCAAATAAACCAATGGCAAGAAACGGAATAACGCCTAAAAAAATCAATGAAAGCTGCGTATCAATTCTGAAGGCTGCTACCAACGCAAAGATTAACACCATAGGTGCTCTCATAGCCATTCTTGTTGTCATTTGGAATGCCATCTGCACATTGGAAACGTCAGTTGTCAGACGAGTTACAATACTGCCCGTTGAAAACTTATCGATATTTGCAAAGGAGTAGTCCTGTACGTGTTCAAACATAGCACCTCTCAGGTTTTTAGCAAAACCTGTGGAGCCCAAGGCTGCTGTTCTGCCGGATGCTACACCAAAGAATAAGGCTACCATTGCAAAAACAACCAGCATTACACCATATTTTACAATCAGGTTCATATTACCTGCATCAATACCTTTGTCAATTAATTCTGCCATAATCAGCGGAATCAAAATTTCCAGAATTACTTCGCCTGCAACTAAAAACGGAGTTGCTATCGCGAATTTTTTATATTCACCTGCATAAGCAAACAGTTTTTTTATCATTTTCTGCATTCCCCCTTTTCGCCTAAATTATTTTTGAGCCTCTCCAGATAACTGTTCAGCAACCTCAGTTCTTCTTCTGAAAAGCCTTCCGTTAAAGTCTCTTCCATTCTTTTTCGATCGTCAATAATGTTTTGTCTCATCTCTTCGCCGAGAGTTGTAATCACAAGTTGCTTAAGCCTAGCATCTCCGGGTACGGAGTGACGTTCCAAAAGCCCCTTGGTTTCCATCAAAGAAATCACCTTAGAAGCTGTGGATCTCGTAATATTAAAGGCTTCTTCAATATTCTTCTGAAAAACTTCTTCTTCCGCATGGTCATGAAGATACATAAGTATCCAGCCGTTAGCCATAGAAAGTTTCATCAATTCACACTGAGCATCCTTCTCCACGCTTCTTCTCACAGCGTGATGAATTATTGCCAGCTGCTTACCTATTTCGTACATAAAATCACCTTTATTCGAATTTTGTCATACATCAAACTGTTTGACATGAAACATTTTACTCTGTGCAGCGTTTTCTGTCAATAGAAAACGCGAGTATTGGTGTGAAGCACCCAACGCACAGTGCCTTTTTCAGTTATTTTGTTGGGCGGCACCCAACGCAAATGACGATTTTAGGGTTTAGTGTTGGGCCGCCCCCAACGTTAATGCACTTTTTCAAAGTTTATGTTGGGTCAATTGAGGCAATTTTAGTTGTCCTTTTGGATAGTCACACCGTAAACTTACATTTTGATACTTATTTTTGCTTTAGAGCCATTTTTTAACCCAACGCGAGATGGCAAAATCACAATTTTTGTTGGGTGCGACCCAACAAAAGTGGCAAAACTTTAGGTTTGCGTTGGGTAGGACCCAACGCAAACGGCAAAAAACAAAGATTGCGTTGGGCAACGCCCAACGCAATCAAAAAAGTATTATTTCAAACATCTCAAAGCATTGATGATTGCCAGCACCGCAACACCGACGTCGGCAAATACTGCGGCCCAAAGACCTGTAATTCCGAGAGCACTGAGAACCATAACTCCGATTTTAACACCAAGAGCAAAAATAATGTTCTGGTAAACGATTCTCATAGTTTTCTTGGAAACCTGAATCATCCTGCAAAGTTTCGACGGTTCATCATTCATAATTACCATATCGGCAGCTTCAATAGCAGCATCTGAACCGAGAGCTCCCATTGCAACTCCGATATCTGCTCTTGCAAGAACAGGAGCGTCATTAATTCCGTCTCCTACGAAAACCAATTTGCCTTTTGGTGACTTCTTCGCCAGCAGTTCTTCCACTAATACCACCTTATCCTGTGGCAGCAGTCCTGTATGAACCTTGTCAATGCCCATAATATCAGCTACCTTACGACCGGCTTCTTCACTGTCTCCGGTTAGCATTACAGTCTTGATACCCGCCGCCTTCAGTTGAGCCACAGCTTTGACAGCGTCTTCTTTGATTCTGTCAGCAAGCATTATGCAGCCGGCATATTTGCCATCTACTGCAATATATACCTGTGTGCCGCCTACCAGCGCAGGAAACTCTCCTTCATAAGATGTAATCCTCTTCATAAGACGCACATTACCGCACGCCACCTGATGATTCATAACATCAGCAACAAGTCCTTCCCCTGCATATTCCTTAACATCGCCTATTTGCGATTCTTCGACATTTTTACCGTATTCCTCTCGCAATGATAAAGCAATTGGATGGTTTGAATAGTATTCCGCCTTGGCAGCCCATTCAATAAGCTCTGCCTCCCTGAAGCCCTCGCAAGCAATAATCTTTTCTACGCGGAAAACACCTTCTGTCAAGGTTCCGGTTTTATCCATCACCACATATTCGGTCTTCGCCATCGCTTCCAGATAGTTGCTGCCTTTAACAAGAACACCGGCTCTTGATGCACCGCCGATTCCACCGAAAAAGCTTAGCGGAACTGAAATAACCAATGCACAAGGGCATGAAACTACCAGAAAATTAAGGGCTCTGTAAATCCAGTCGGACCACAGTGCACCATCTATTATGATCGGAGGCACAATTGCCAGGAGCAATGCACAAGCCACCACTATAGGTGTATAAACTACGGCAAATCTGGTAATGAAGTTTTCCGTAGCAGCCTTCTTGTTGGCAGCATTTTCAACCAAATCAAGAATCTTATTTACGGTGGATTCACCAAACCGCTTAGTAACTTTCACTTCCAGCAACCCGTTAAGATTTACGCATCCGCTGAGGATTTCATCGCCCACACTCACTTCACGAGGCAGTGACTCTCCTGTCAGCGCCGCTGTATCAAGGGCAGATGATCCTTCGATGACAATACCGTCCAGTGGAACTTTTTCTCCCGGTCTGATTACAATAACGTCACCGACTTTTATTTTTGAAGGTCTTATCTCTACAAGCCCATCTTCGGTTTTCAGGTTGGCACTGTCAGGTCTTATCTTCATCAATTGAGTAATCGACCGGCGAGACTTGCCTACCGCATACTCCTCGAAAGCTTCGCCCACCTGATAAAACAGCATTACTGCTACTGCTTCGTGATATTCTCCAACGAAAAAAGCACCCATAGATGCTACCGACATTAAGAAATTCTCGTCAAGCATCTGACCGTTTATAATGCCTCTTACCGCTTTCCAGATGACCTTATATCCAACGACTCCATAAGCAGCTACAAAGACACCCAGCTTAAGCAAATTAGGTTCTTCAGGCAATATTATAGCTATCGCAAAGAGGGCCGCGCCGAAGATGATTCGCTTAATACGTTTATTCATTAGTATTCTTCCATTTCCACGTCAGGTTCTACTTTTTTAACAATTTTTTCAGCCTCAGCTACAATTCTATCCATCTGATCATCCGCACCTTCGATTACAAGCTTTGTAGTCAAAAAACTTACAGATGCGTTTTCAACGCCTTCGATAGCTGCGATTCCTCTTTCAATTTTAGCTGCACAGTTTGCACAACACAGTCCGTCCAGTAAATATATCTTTTTCATATTTTTCCTCCAAACAAAACAATTGAGTATACATTCAACTAATTGTAGTATAGTTGAACGCACGCTCAATTGTCAACAGTTTATTTTAAAAGTTCTTTTATTTTTTCTATGTTGGCAAGTCCTGCTTCATAGCCTTTGTCATAAGCATATTGGAACTTGCTGATTTCAAAAAGGGACATATCTTCAATATCTACTTTAACAACAAAATCCGGTTTCTGCTCATCTAAGCGCTGCTGATGAACATCTGCCTCCATTATCACATAGAGCTGCCAAAGGGAAGACACGAAGTTTCTGAATTTCTTTGGTTTCGTTGTTTTAGATGAAGTATCCAGAGCTATAATCACATCGGGATTGAAGCGCCTTATAGCATCAATAGGCAAACAGGCCTTAAGACCGCCGTCGATGTACTGCTTTTCGTTGATTTGTTCTGCTTCAAATATTCCCGGAACACAGCAAGAAGCCATCACAGCCTCAGCCATATCTACCTTGCTGTCAGCATCAAACACCACAAGTTCCCCTGTAGAAAGATCCGTTGCTGCACAACAAAACTTTATGTCCAGTTCATCCATCTGCTTACCTTTCCAGTAGCCTCGTATGAGTTTTTTCACTTTTTTAGTGTTAAAAAGGCCTGATTTGAAAGGATTGGGCACGCAAGTGAGGATATGATAAGCCTTTATTTTTCTCAACGCATCCCACATCTGCGCCGGTGTCATGCCACCTGCCATAGCGCCGCCGATTATAGCTCCCGAAGAAGCTCCTGCAACACAGTCTATCTTAATAGCATTGTCATATAATACTTGTAAAAATCCAATCTGTGCTGCCGCTTTCGCGCCATCTGCACCGAGCACAATGCCCAACTTTTTCATTAAGTAAATTCCTCCTGTTATTTAAGTGCTGCACCATCTGCAAAGGCATTGCCCACTTTTTCACCCAGCACCAGATATGCGTTGTTCATAGTATCAAATGTAATTGGACGAAGTTTCGCAGGATCCACCTGTCCTTTGTCATTTAAAATCTTTTCGTCAGCATTTACATTGACAATTTCACCAACCAGACGGCAAGTTTCAGGGTCATAACTGATAAGTCTGCATTCAACAGCCATAGGCAGTTCGTCTATAATCGGAGCATCTACAAACTCACTCTTTGTCGCGTGGAAACCTGCTCTCGCAAATTTATCAGGAACATCGTTTCCTGATTCAATTCCCACATAGTCGCATGCAACTACCTGATCTGCAGTTGCCATACTTACTGTAAAAGCTTTCTTAATCAGAATATTTTTTGTTGTCTTGTGGTCTGCGCTGATGCAAATTGAAATTTCATTCGCTTCACTGATTCCACCCCATGCTGCATTCATAGCATCAGGAGTTCCGTCTTCATCATATGTTGCAATAATGAAAACAGGCATTGGATAAACGGCTGGCTGAACGCCAAAATTCTTTCTCATAGCTTTTCCTCCTATTTGTTTATTAAATAAAGTCCAAGCAGACAAACAGCTATACCTGCTGCCTTAGTCATTGTAAAGTCCTCTTTATACACAAAATAGCCTACCGCAATTAGTACGATAGCAAGTATAATCGCCTTGACAATATAACCAGTGTTTACCGGCCAGCCCACTTTATACATATAAATGCTGCCAGCCTCAAGACCAACAATAGCCAATCCAAGTACAAAGGTTGTCCAGTTTATATTTTTTATTTCTTCGACAAAACTGCCTCCGCCGCTGACAGCGAAAAAAATCACTGCAGATACTGCTGCACCCACCAAGTAAGTTATAGTCAAAGATGCAAAGGGATTTAGAGTCTCCGGAATAGATTTTGCTGAAATATGATAAAAAACATCTGCAAATATGGCTAGCGCTATTGGCCAAAACATGAAAATACTCATATGCGGACCTCCTTTATAAAAAATGCCACCCAGACAGGGTGGCAATCTCAAATCTTTCGATTCTGACTTCTCACAAATATATTTTAGCATATTTTGCTTTATGATGTAAAGGAAAACAATTTTCTGTCCAGGGCAAACTCTCATAAACCATTTTTTTATTTACTTCTTACTGCCTTTAAATTAGCTCTGATTAATTTAGGCATTTTTCTATACTCTAATCCGTTAGTTGCGGCCACTTGGCTCTGTGCACATATAAACAGTACAACTAAAGCAATAAATGCAACAATGTACTGCCATGGCTCAACCAATTGATTTTTTATGATAATTACCATAATTACAGTACTGAATACAAATTGTATACAATCAACCGAATTTGATGCCAGAAAAGAATGCACAGATTTTCTCGTCAATAAGTTTCTCGCATTAATTAATCAGTCAAACAGCAGCAATATAAAAAATCCTTACCAGGTTTCCAGGTATCTTGCAGCTATTGTTGTTGCCGAAGCAGAAATGGTTTCCAGCGGAGAAGCTGAAGCCGGACCGGAGTTTTTTTCAACAATGCAGGAGTTGGTATATTTTATCAATTATCTCCAAAATAGGACTATTACTCACTTTACAAAATAACGAACATTGTTGCTTTACGCTTGTGTCCTCTCGGACCCGAGTCCTGACAGCAAAAAATAAAAAAACAGTTACTCAATTAAAGTAACTGTTTTTGAGTTGGTGCGGCCAACGGGACTCGAACCCGTACGCCCTGCGGACACAAGCACCTCAAGCTTGCCTGTCTGCCAATTCCAGCACAGCCGCAAATTGCCATAAAAGACTACTCAATTATTATACTTTTACGGCAAGGATTTGTCAATGAATATTTGCTTTATTTTTTAAGCCCAAGTGAAGTTTTCTTTTCCTGCAATAACTTCAAAGTGATATTTCGCAATACCCAAGTCTACATTTGTATAATAGCCGGATTTTGCTGTAGCTTTTACCTTGTTTCCTTCAAGCAGTTCAAAGTAGAATTTCTGCTGATTTCTTGCAGTAGGTGCTAAAAGTGCCGCTTCTACGCCTTTCACAAACCAGTCAGGTGAATTTTCATCCACATTGCTCACTTCATCAATATCACGGGAATCGTGATCAAATCCATCCACTTTACCATATCCTAAAGCGATTACAAGTACAAGTCTTTCGCCGTTCTTTATTGTAAACGCTCCCGGAATCTGCTTATAGTTACTTGACATCCAGCATGTGCTGAGTCGGAGTTCCATACATTTTAACACAAGGCGTTCGCCGTAGTAACCAACTTTTTCTTCCAGTTCAGGTGTATCGTCTCCGATTAAAACCAGATAATTGGAAATATCCTTTATCTTCATATACATACCGAGAATAGTCTTGAATGCCTGTGGTTCATTGGTAACAAGCTGAATATTGAGACCGCTTTCAGCATTACAAGCATCTACCTCTGCCTGTAAATCAGCAATATCATCCTCGTGGAGATGTGCAGGTATATACTGACGCACACTGTGTCTTCTTTTCATTAACTCTAACATATCCATTGGTCATGTTCTCCTTTAATTGTTATTCTTTGTATGAGCAAGGCATACCTGCAGCGCATTTGCCGCAAGCACCGTGCCCGTAAATATCTTCGTTCTTATTACATTGGTCCAGACAGTCGTAGCTTACAAATCCGGACTCCTGCAGCGCATTGACAGGACATCTTTCCACACATAGCCTGCAGCTTCCGTCTTTCTTGTAAAGACATCTTTCTTCTTCTACTACAGAATCCGCCTCTAAAGGTAAAGTAGTGATTACAGTGTAATAACGACCCGCACAACCTTTGTCAGAGATGAGCATATTGTTAATTCCAAAGGTTCCCTGTCCGGCAATATAGCCCACATGTCTCTGGGACCAACGGCTTCTGAGCTGCTCTGCTCTTACTATGCCCAAATCTGTAGGAGGACAGGCATTATAGCCTAGTTCCTTGATATATTCACTGATTTTTTCATTAAGATATCCGGCGATAGTGTTAGTTGCACCATAGGCTGCCGCCCATTCCGGCGAAGTCAGCTCACCTGTAGTATTGCTGTCCACAATTTCCTTCTTGAAGGGCATAAAATATGATAAAACCAGAGTTGCTTCCGGCATATAGTCTGTAGGATAATGGTGGTCAGGGTCAATAATTTCTCTCAACTTATCAAAGAGTGGGCTGTGCGCATCTGCATACTTGATAACAGGTTCACGCCACATGGATTCCATATTGTTTTCTTTGCAGTATTGTTCAATGAGTTGCTGCATCTTTGCTTGTATTTTATCTCTCATTGCTTGACTCCCTTCATTCATATTGATAAGATTATACTAAAAAAAGCAATGAAATACAAGGAGGCAATGCTATGAAAGAGGTTTATGATTTTCTTAAAAAGTGCAATACTTATTATCTGGCAACTGTAGAAGGAGACCAGCCAAGAGTAAGACCTTTCGGCACTATCAATCTCTACAACGGCAAGCTCTACATTCAGACCGGCAAAGTTAAAGACGTATCAAAGCAGATTGGAGCAAACCCAAAAGTCGAATTATGTGCTTTTGATGGCGAAAAATGGCTAAGAATTGCTGCAACATTGGTGAACGACGACAGCATCGAAGCTAAAAAGGATATGTTGGAAAACTATCCAAATCTCAAAGCCATGTACGATGCGGAAGATGACAATACACAGGTTCTCTGGCTCAAGGATGCAGTGGCAACATTCAGTTCCTTCACTGCAGCCCCAAAGACAGTAAAATTCTAGTTTTATCCATGGGAAATTGCGATAAAATCGCAATTTCCCTTTGACTTTTCACCCAGGTTTGTGTATAATATCTAGTTGTAACGCATACATTACTAAATGAATGCGCGCTATTAGCTCAATTGGATAGAGTAGCGCACTACGAATGCGAAGGTTAGGGGTTCGAGTCCCTTATGGCGCACCAAATAAAATAGGATGGGTATTAGCCCATCCTATTTTATTTTTTGAGATTGTAGCAAGGGACTCGAACCCGAGAGGGCAGAGCCGTTAATGAGACAGCCCTGTGAGCTGTCGAATAGGCTCTGGTCCGAAGGCGACCGTGAGGGGAGCCGAGGACGCAGCTTGCGAGCGAAAGCGAAGCAAGCGGTCGAGTCCCTTATGGCGCACCAAAAACGGAAAACC
>JAFSHN010000012.1 GCA_017440275.1 Bacillota bacterium
ACGGTAGTGGTAAACATAGACAATTCACTCGAAGTTAAAACAACAACTTATGAAACGACTGCAACGAGAGTCGATAGCTTTTTCGATATACATGATGTGGATTATGTGTATGGAAAGGACTATATGGATGTTCAGTTTTACGACGGGATTTCCAACAATATGGAAATCAACATCACAAAAGCTGTATCTGTTACATTAACGGCAGACGGCGAAACGAGAGTAATTCAGAGAATTCCAACTACAGTTGAAGAATTCTTGGAACGAGTAAATGTCACTTACGACGAAGACGACATTGTAGAGCCGGCTTTAGACCATGTGCTCAAAGAAGGTGACAAGGTCGTTGTAAAGAGGGTTACAAAGAAGTATGTCACATTAGAAGAAACAACACCGTATGTTACAAGAAAAGTTGCTAATTATGGTATGCAGATTGGTACGGTCAAGACAACTCAGGAAGGTGTGAATGGATTATCAAGAAACACCTACTATGTGACTTATATTGACGGAGTAGAAGCTTCAAAAGAACTGACTGAATCTGAGGTTATTACAGCCAAGCAAGACAAAATTGTCAATTATGGTCTGAAATATAAGAAAGGATTGCCTGCGGGGCTCAAATACAAAGCAGTTATAACAAATGTTAAGGCGGTTTCCTACCATTTCAGTGGCACACCACATGGTGCATACGGGCTGCCGTGTGAATATGGAACGGTAGCTGTAGATAAAAAACTGATTCCGCTGGGTTCATTGCTTTATATCGAAGACTATGGTTATGCCATTGCAAATGATGTAGGAAGTGGCATTAAAGGTAAGGTTATAGACGTTTATATGGAAGAATATAAACAGTGCTTATATTGGGGAGCAAGAAGAGTAAATGTCTATATAATTGAGTACGGTAATAATAAAAAACTATAAAAAAATCTGCTGATTTATTCAGCAGATTTTTTGTTTATCTCAAGTGCTTCTCAATTAGGTCTATGAAAGTTGGAATATATTCCTCTTTTGCAAAGATTGCACGGGCGAGGTTTTTATTGCCGCCGCCTTTGCCATTGTATATGGAAGCATTATCTTTAACCAGCTTGCCACAGTCTATTTTGCCGTTAGAGCAAAGAAAAACAGTGTTGGTAGGGTTGTGTACCAAAAATGCGATTTTTGGAATGCTTTCGGTAATATCTCGCGCAATAGCAGACAAATCGTCTCCTGTTAAAATATCGTAATGGCGAATTACAGGGGAAGAAGCAGTGGACATTTCTTTGATTATAGAAGAAACTTCTCTGCGTATGACTTCTTTTTTCAGATGATACAATTGGGTGCGGGCTTCCTGGTTTTTAGCGTGTTGCGCCTTGTATTTGTTCATAAGGTCGTCAGTGCCAGCAGATAAGCTGTTCCCCAGTTCTGTAAGCGTATCTAATTCCTTTTGGTATTTTTTGAAGGCACGCTGACCGGCTTCAAAGTAAATACGGAACATACCTTTGTTACTTTCGACCTTAAAGATTTTGACCATACCGACCTGGCCTGCAGTGGATGGGTGAGTGCCGCAGCATGCTACACAATCAGAAGGATTTTCAACAGCTCCTACACAAACTATTGTAATATCTTCTTCTAATGCCAGTGCTTTACGGAGGGGAAGATTTTCAGCCTCTGCCTTTGTATCGAAATGTCTGGTTATAACGGGGAGGTTTTGCCAGATTACCTTGTTGGTTTCAAGTTCGGCCAGCTTAGCCATATCCCATGTAATGGTAGTGAATTCCGGTTTTTCTTCCAGACTGATGTCGATGGTCATATATTGGTCACCCATATGGAATCCGCGGTTTATGCCTCCAAACTCGCGATGAAAAATTCCACTGAGTATATGTTCACCGCAGTGACGCTGCATATTGTCAAAACGACGTTCCCAGTCAAGGTTAAGCTCCACCTCTTGTCCTTCTGCCAGGTCATCCACAGAGCAATCTACCTGATGGAAAATCTCCTTGTCATGTTCGTATACATCTGTAACTTCATAGCCTGCAATTGTACCTACATCACAGGACTGTCCACCGCCCTCAGGGAAAAAGATGGTTTGGTCGAGATTAACTAATACTTTGCCTTTTTGTTCTGTAATGGCTTTTACGGTTGCCATTGCTTGTCTCATATATACATCTTGTCTGAAAAGTTCAATTGTCTTCATAATATATCTCCTCCAACTATATGTGAAAAGTATACCACAAGAAGCTGGACTTTCAAAATATGTTGCAAAATTTCACATATATTTATATTCCGGAGGTGTCGAGATGAAAAGAAAAATATGTATATCAGCATTTTTTGTAGTTAGCCTATTGTTTTGCAGTTTAGTTATTTGGGAAAAACCTTTAAAACAAGTAAGTGTAATTCCAAGCGGGGACATAACGATTGTTGTGGATGCAGGACATGGCGGCGTTGACGGAGGAGCAACGGCAGCAGATGGTACTTTAGAAAAAGATATAACATTGCAAATTGCAGAGGAATTTGAAAAGATATTAGAAGAATTCCCTGTCAATGTGATAATGACACGCAGTGTTGATACCGGGCTCTATGATGGAACTGAACAGACAATAAGGAGTAAAAAGAGAACAGATTTACAAAGGAGAAGAGAGATTTTCAATGAAGAGGGAGTGGATTTAGCTGTATCTATCCACTTGAACAGTTTCCCTCAGGATGAATCAGTATACGGAGCACAGGTTTTTTATCCAGCGCAAACAAAAGGACGAACAAATGGTCAAAGAGACGAACACACGGCGGAAAGTTATGCAAAAAGTGTTCAAAAATCGCTAGAAATCAACATTTCTGATGGGCGAGAACGGCAAGCAATGGAAAAGAACGACATCCTGATTTTCGAGGACATAAATTGTCCGGTAATACTGATAGAATGTGGTTTTATGTCTAATAAAAAAGAACTGAATCGGCTTAAAACCGCAGAATATCAAAGGGTTCTGGCGAAGGCGATTTGGGAGGGAATTAATGAAAATTTATGCTTGAAAAAGCAAGAAAAAATAGAAGTTGTTGATAGCGCGAACAGATTTTAAAAAAATAATAGATTGCTGCCCAAAAACCTGTGGATAACTTACTGTTGACAAGCGAAATATGCGCGTCAATATATTGGAATTTCAACATTTGAGCCGTTACAAGTTATCCACAAGGATATGTTGATAAAATTGTATACGATTAGCAAAAAAGATGTGGATAAATGCTCGAACCATTGGAAAATAGAGGTGTTTTCCATGTTGAAAAGTGTTTGGTGTTTGACGAACAACGGTTGACATAAAACAACAAAATGTTACAATAAAAATATATTTTTTTATGGAAGGATTAAAGGAATGTACTACGATAACTATTACTACAATTATAACTACTATAATAATATTGCTACAGCTTTGGCTATAGGAATAATTGCAGCAATTATCTTTGCTTGTGTTGTTTATTTTACTTTTATGAAAAAAGAAAACGAAGGTAAGTTTACAGGTATGAAAGGAAAAGCATATAATTTTTTAACTTTTAATAAATTCTACCTGGAAGACATAGTTAAGTTCCTATATGTTCTTTGTGCGGCAGTTTTGACTGTTGTTGGCGTAATCATGCTGTTTGTAAACTTTATCTCGGGATTGTTGGTTGCTTTGGGCGGTAATGTTTTGTTGAGAGTATCCTACGAACTGTTGATGATGTTTGTAATTCTTTGTAAGAAATCTGCCTCAATCGACAAAAAACTCAGTAAAATCGAAAAGTTTTATGGCGACGATTTTGATGAACCATGTGTTGAAGTTGCAGAGGAAGACGAAGAATGTGATGTGGAATTCTTTGAGGGCTGCGAAGACGGATTTTGTGCAAGCTGCCCTAGTGCCGCCGGATGCGGAAAGAAACCGGAAGAAGTTGAAGAGGATATTATTGAAGAATAGAATACAAAAAATCGGCAAAGTATTGCCGATTTTTTATGTTGTTTTATTCTACCGGATTGGCTATCAGTGCCACAAAGTCCTCAAAATCGTCATATCCGCTGTTTATAAAATCAAAGAGGATAGATTCCTGAAACTGATATTTCGATACAAGTTCAACGTAGCCGGACATCTTTGAATCAGCCAGATCACGCTCTAAGGCCTGGATACCGGAAAGTTCAAAGGAGGAAAGAATAATCTGACTGTCATCTACCACATAGTAAACTCCGAGAACATCGTCGTTTAATCGGTAGATTTGATTCTTAACGTGGTCATTGTGAGGATGATAAACCATAAAAAGTCTGCCGCCATCATAGTCTTTTACCATAGCCCTGGAAACCATTTCTGTGGAGTCTTTTGTAAATTCCGGACCGCCTTCGACAATATCCGTAACCGTTATAAACTCACCGCGGGTGATCATCATCATTGCTTCTTGGTGAGAAACTCTGAATGCAGAATGTTTTTCGTATTTTACAACCTTCAAGTGGTCCATAGAAACTTGTGTAACTAAAAGAAAATATTTGCCGTCATATTCAATGAGAGACTCACACATATATGACTTGAAGGTTTGGAAGGTACCAAAAGTGCCGTCACCTGTTGAAAAATAATTTGTATTTGAGCCGCTGACTGAGTCAGGAGCCTCTTCGATAGTGTTTTTTAGAAGGGTAGCAGCTTTGTGTTCGGGAAACAAATTGGTTCTGACATATCCTTTTGTTAAAAACTTTGCGGCTTCGAAATCCTTACCATAGCAACGCATTAAAAAGTAATTGATGATCTGGTAAGGTGAATCAAGGCGAGGGCATTGTTTCAGCATAAGTGAATGAAGTTCCTCTTCTGTCAGATTTGCAGCCGGAGAAAGAAGAAATTCGTATTCATCATATAGAGCCGGAAGGGTCTGGTTAGTATTCCTGTTGAACTGAACATATTGCTGAAGAATGTAGCGGGCTTCTTTTTCGGAAATAGAGACTTTTTGACCGCCTAAACCACCAATCATTGCCAGTTCTACAGCATTGATTTCCTCCGTTTCAGTTTCGTCACCACAGCCCAAAACACTGCGATAGGTGTCAAAACCTGTTTCTTCTGCATCAAAATAAAAGAATTGATGAAAATGTGTGTTGGTTGTATTATCGGGAAGATTCCACAAAATACTCATACCTACCACACCCATCAGACGAGTGTCTGTAATTGTAGCGGAAACAAACTCCTTGCGGCTGCCGGAAACATTTTCAGAAAGACCGCCTTTTATTAAACTGAACACATTGTTTTTTGCCAATTTTCTTACCTCTCTGATTGTATTGGATATAGTATAACTGATTTTTTGCAAGAAATAAAGACTGAGATTAAATTGTGGTTGACTTTGGACCTCAAAGGGTATAATATACTTGAGGAAGAAATTCTAAAATAATAAATTGATCCTTATTAAGAGAGGCAGAGGGAATAGGCCCTGTGAAGCCCGGCAACCTAGGTGCTTTGAACAAAAGCATAAAAGGTGCTAAATCCTACAGAAGTTAGTTCTGAAAGATGAGGAAACATACAAAAATGTTTGCGAGCGCCTCTCTTTCTGACAGAGAGGTTTTTTAGTATTAAAATAAGGATACAAAATGAGGAGGAAGACAAATGAGAAGATTATTCACATCAGAGTCCGTTACTGAAGGGCATCCTGATAAAATCTGCGACCAGATTTCAGATGCTATTCTGGACGCAATTTTCACTGAAGACCCATATGGCCGTGTAGCTGCTGAAACTACAACTACAACAGGTTATGCAATGGTTATGGGCGAAATCAGCACAAGCTGTTATGTAGATATTCCTAAGATTGTTAGACAGGTAATTTTAGACATCGGTTACGACAGAAGCGATTACGGTTTCGACGGCAACACTTGCGCAGTACTTTCTGCCATAGATGAACAGTCCGGAGACATCGCTATGGGTGTTGACAAGGCTCTGGAATACAAAGAAGGAACTATGGACGACCAGATTGATACAATCGGTGCAGGAGACCAGGGTATTATGTTCGGTTTTGCATGTAACGAAACACCTGAACTGATGCCAATGCCAATCGCACTGGCTCACAAGCTGGCAAAGAGACTTACTGACGTAAGAAAAGACGGCACACTGCCTTACTTAAGACCGGACGGTAAGACTCAGGTTACTGTTGAATACGATGATAACGGTGTAAAGAGAGTAGATACAGTTCTTATCTCCACTCAGCACGACCCTGAAGCCACTCAGGAACAGATCAGACACGACCTGATTGAATACGTAATCAAGCCAATTATTCCTGCAGAATTATTAGATGAAGAAACTAAGTATTTCACTAACCCTACAGGAAGATTCGTAATCGGCGGACCTAACGGCGACTCCGGTTTAACAGGCAGAAAGATTATCGTAGATACATACGGTGGATATGCTCGTCACGGCGGCGGCGCATTCTCCGGAAAAGACCCTACAAAGGTTGACAGATCTGCAACTTATGCTGCAAGATGGGCAGCTAAGAACGTAGTTGCAGCAGGACTTGCTGATAAGTGCGAAATCCAGCTGGCATACGCTATCGGCGTAGCAAAGCCTGTATCTATCTTAGTTGATACTTTTGGAACAGGTAAACTTGATGACGAAAAGATTGCGGAATTAGTTGAAAAGAACTTTGATCTCAGACCTGCAGCAATCATCAGAGACTTAGACCTGAGAAGACCTATCTACAGACAGACTGCAGCATACGGTCACTTCGGAAGAACTGACGTTGAATTACCTTGGGAAGATACTTCTAAGGCAGCAGTGCTGAAAGAACAGGCAGGTTTATAATGGATACAGCAGATCTTAAGAAACTGAGAGCTCAACGCAGAAATTCAAGAATTCTGGGCATTGCAGTATTAGTTTTGGGATATGTGATTATGTTTGCTACAATCGGTCTTCATTCTGCAAGTTTTGTAATATTTGGAGCTTTAGTTGCTTTTGTGGGAATTGTTATTTTCATAAGAACTTTTTTCAACTACAAGTATATGCCGTTAAATGCAAACAAAAATAATTCTGCAAAAAAGAATAAATAAAAATATCAGCAGCCAATTGAAGTCACTTCAGTTGGCTGTTCTTTTTATTGCCAATTTTAACCATTAATACTATAATCGAAGTATCAATGTATAGGAGAAGACGATGGAATACAAAACATCTATGACAGAAGGTGTAATCTGGAAAAAGATGCTCATTTTCTGCATTCCGCTGATACTGGGGAATTTGTTTCAACAACTGTATAGCACCATTGATTCAGTCATTGTAGGCAAACTGGTGGGCAAAGAGGCTCTGGGAGCGATCGGTTCCTGTGACCCGATTATAACCTTCACTTTGGGCCTTTGCATAGGGGCATCTGCAGGTGCAGGCGTTATAATTGCCCAATACTATGGAGCAAAAAATGAAAAGGGTCTTAAGACTGCAGTCCATACCACTATTGTAATTGGAGTGGTTTTGGGGCTGTTTTTGCAGATTATAGGGATTTTAATGGTGCCTAGCATAATGCGATGGATTAATACGCCGGAAGATGTATTTGATACGGCGGTATTGTATCTTCAGGTGTACTTCGGGGGATTGTTCTTCACGGTTATATTTAATATGGCATCTGCAATCCTTAATGGCTGCGGTAACTCGCAAAAATCTGTCAGATATCTGGTTATATCTTCTTTTGTAAATATTGTTTTGGATTTGTTGTTTGTGATTGTTTTCAAATGGGGCGTTTTTGGTGCTGCCTTTGCCACACTGCTTAGTCAAATGGTAAGCTGTATTCTGATTCTTAAGTTTCTGACCGGCTGTCACGAGCTATACAAAGTAGATTTTAAGTCTATCGCTGCAGATAGAGGAACTACGATGGATATTATCAAGCTTGGGCTGCCTACTGCAATTCAAAATATGGTTCGATCAGGTGCGAACATTATGGTGCAGGCAACGGTTAACAGTTTCGGAACTCTTGTAATGGCAGGGTACGCGGCATATATAAGAATAGACGGTATCAACTGGCTGCCTTTGATGAGTCTTGGAATGGCGGCTTCAACTTTTACCGGTCAGAATATAGGAGCCGGCAAACTTGACAGGGTTAAAAAGGGCATCGGTGTATCTGTGGGAATGAGCGTGGCGTACACATTACTTACAGGTGTGCTTCTCATTGGATTCAGGGAACCAATAATAGGTATATTTACAGATGACCCAGGGGTTGTGAAATATGGGGTAATAACGCTGCTTGGATATATTCCTTTGTACTGGATATTTGCAGCATATACTACGTTAACCGGGACTCTTTCCGGTGCAGGAAAAACCTTTGCTGTGATGGTAATATCCATAGTGACACAGTGTATTTTCAGGGTTGTATGGATTTTGGTAATTACAAGAGTACATAATACATTCTGGGCACTTCTGTGTATGCTTCCGGTTTCGTGGTTTTTAGGCGTTTTGGCAGCCTTGCTTTACATGGGAAGGAATGACTGGATGAAGCAAGAATAAAATTATGCTGCTTTTGTTGTAATAGTAAATTGTCGATGATATAATCAAGAAAAATATATGTTACGCGGTATTCAGAGAATGAGGAGGGTGCAGTATGATTAAAGTCAGAAATTTGCATAACAATGAAAATATGAAGAAAATTGCCGAAAAGGGTTGTTATGAAGTTTTCGAATTTCAAAAAGACTTGAGTGTCAATCCGGGTATTGCTTCAGTTGCCTATTTTATGCAGGAAATGAATTTCAGAAAAAGACAGGTTCTATGTAAACTTAACGGGAATTCAGTCAAATTACAGGCTGGGGCTATGCAGTGGAGTGCAGGCAAAATCTCTATGACCTCAGGCGTGGCCGGTGCTAAAGATTTTTTTGGGAAAGCACTGAAAAGTATAGGAACAGGAGAGTCCACAGCTAAGCCAATTTATCAGGGCAGCGGATATTTAATGCTGGAACCTACATACAAATATATTATTCTTGAAGATGTTTCGGAATGGGGAAGCGGTGTTGTATTGGACGATGGGCTGTTTCTGGCATGCGATTCATCTGTAAAGGAAGAAGTTATTGCAAGAAGCAATTTTTCATCTGCAATACTAGGTGGAGAAGGATTGTTCAATTTGGTGCTTTCCGGGGACGGCATTGCGGTTCTTGAAAGTTCTGTACCTCGTGAAGAACTGATTGAACTGGTTCTTGAAAACGATGAAGTTAGAATTGATGGAAACATGGCCATTGCTTGGAGTAAATCACTGAACTTCACTGTCGAGAAGTCTTCCAAATCACTTCTGGGTTCAATGGTAAGTGGAGAAGGCCTTGTAAATGTATATAAAGGAACAGGAAGAATACTGATGGCACCTGTAGCATTTGGAACTTTGATGAATACAAGTAACAGTTCGCAGGAACCTGGGAAAACATCATCCGGCGGAATACTGGGAAGTGTTATAAACTCTGTCCTTGACGCATAGTACTTTAAGTATTACCGAGAATATAAATATTGAAATTAAAAAAGCGGCTTCACCGATATTTTCGGAGAAGCCGCTTCTATGTTTTATCTGTCGAAAGCCTTTTTTAAATAAGCAATGCCGAAGAAAATTCCAAATCCCAGACACAAATACAATGTAAAGTCTAAATCTTTGGCATCTTTAACTGCTATAAAACTGATACAAACGAGAGCAAGCACAAAGAAGAAAGCTGCTTTTAAGAAATTTTTTGTTTTTTCTGTCATCTTATAACACCTCTGTTTTCATAATATTTACGGAAGCACTGGCGCCTATTCTGTCGGCACCTGCCTCAATCATTTTCATAGTTGTCTCATAATCTCTGATACCACCGCTTGCTTTAACCTGCAGTCTGTCACCGACAATGGATTTCATCAACATTACATCTTCAATAGTTGCCCCTCCGGTGCTGAAACCTGTCGAGGTCTTGACGAACGCCGCACCGGCTTCTTCGCTGAGCTTACAAGCCGTGATTTTTTCTTCCTTTGTCAGAAGACAGGTTTCAATGATAACTTTGACGATAGCATCATATTCGGCGGCAGCATCAACGACAGCTTTTATATCTGAACGTACATAGTCATATTTGCCATCTTTAAGGGCACCCACGTTGATAACCATATCAATTTCAGATGCACCGTCCCGGCAGGCTTCTGAAGTTTCAAATGACTTGGATTTTGTTGTGCAAGCTCCGAGAGGAAAACCTACTACGGCAGCGATTTTCACATCGGACTCCTTAAGCATCTGACTGCATTGACTGACATAACAGGAATTGACGCAAACCGAATAAAATTCGTATTTCAAAGCTTCTCTGCAAAGCTCATCCACTTGTGCGGAAGTTGCATCGGCTTTAAGAATTGTGTGGTCGAAATATTTGTTAAGTGGTTTAACCAAATTCATAATTCTACCTCCAATAGCACTATTATAGCATTGAAGATTTCGTATTGCAACAAAGCGATTTTGAGCATATAATATTATGAGATAAAATTTAAAAGAGGTAAAAATGGACAACAAAAAAGAGAAACAAGTTAAAAACTTAGGGCTGCTCAAGTGGATGGCTCCCATTCCGGCGGTTATAATGTATATGGTTGCTGTAGACAGTTTTGGCTATAATATAGCTTTGCCATTATCATTTTTGGCGTTTGCAGGCTTTTATTATATATGCAGTAAAGAAAGAAGACTGGTTCTTTGCGAAAGTATCGTAGATGATATCAAAAGTGAACTGGCCAGATTGGGACACGATAAAGTAGTCTATGAACTGAGAAATCTCAAGAGTGGGATTATTGTAAGAGTATATCTTATTGGTGCGGGAGCAAAGGCTTATCTGTGCAATCGTGCAATTGTAGACACCCTTTCGAGGGGCTGGTACAGCAGACATATCTCCATTACACAAATAGTGGATTTGCCAAGTGAAAGAGATATTAAAGAAGCGAAGGAAACTCTCGATGAAGATTTGCTTGATGAAATGAGAGAACGCCTGAAGAAAGGTGGTAAGTAATGAAAAAAGTTCTTATTATCGATGGCCAGGGAGGTCTCTTAGGCAAACAGATGGTGGAAGCAGTAAAGGGTATTCTTCCCGACTCTGAAATAATTGCAGTAGGAACCAATATTATGGCAACAAATACTATGCTTAAAGCAGGTGCCGACAACGGGGCCACAGGAGAAAACGCTGTGATAGTGTGTGCGAGAACAGCAGATGTTATAGTAGGTCCGATCGGGATTGCAATAGCGGATTCTTTGCTCGGTGAAATTACTCCGGCGATGGCTGTAGCCGTTGGACAGAGTAATGCAAAAAAAATCTTGATTCCTGTAAACAAATGTAATAATATGATTGTAGGCGTCGGAGATAAGAAGACTTCGGAACTTATCAAAGAAGCTATCCAAATGATTGCGGATATCAGCAGAAGCTGATGACGAGATACCAGAAGGTACAAGAATCGCTCCAGAAGGGGCTGCTTGTATCTTTTATTTTTTGAAAACCTTTCGGAGGAGAATCCAAAGACTGCGTTTTCGGGAAAGGTAAAAAACAAATGACAAATCAAAAAAGTAACATCAAAGAAATGACCATCGCTGCAATGTGCCTTGCAGTTGCCTTACTCCTGCCATTTTTGACAGGACAAATTCCTAATATCGGAGCAATGCTGTGTCCGATGCACATACCTGTACTCTTGTGTGCCTTTTTCGTTAGTTGGAAATGGGCTGCTCTGATAGGGTTCATAGCACCTATACTGAGATTCGCGCTGTTTGGCATGCCTCCAATGCCTTTTGGTATTGCTATGGCTTTTGAAATGGCTACATATGGTTTTGTGGCAAGTGTTTTGTATAAAGTGCTTCCAAAGAAAAAAGCCAATATTTATGTGGCGTTGATTACCGCTATGATTATAGGCAGAATTGTATGGGGTGCAGCAAGACTGATAATCGCAGGCGCGACTCAATCAGCATTCACATGGCAGCTTTTTGTGGGAGGAGCTCTGCTTGAGGCAATACCGGGAATTGTCATACAAATCGTTTTAATTCCTATAATAGTGATGGCAGTTAGAAGAGGAAGTAATTAAATGACTTTTGAAGAATGTCTTAAGGAACAACTTAAAAATCATCAATCAATGGCGAACAGAGATGTAATCAAAATGTGTTATCAAGCCACTTTTGGCGCGGAGCATTTGCTACTTGATATGGACAAAGCAAAGACGTTTTTTGACAGAGAGTACGAAGCAACTGATGCTAAAGAAGAGGCTGTATGGGAGCCTTTGAATGAAGAAATCGTCAGGGTAAACTTCGGAGGCTGGAAGCGTGCGGGGTTGTCAAAAGAAGAACTTTTTAAGATGTTTGCCGAATCCACTAAAGACGTTGGCGGGACTAAGGAAGAACTTCTTAAATGCCTGGAGTGTGCGGAATTGGTGATAAAGGCTGCGGGATTTGATATGGATGTCTGGCATAAAGAACTGACAGAATACATAGAGTCAGGGATGAACCCTGTACATCACAGCGAGCAATATCGTTATGCAGAAAATCCGGCATATCGCGTAGTAAAAAGGGCGTATTTATAATAATCGAAGGGATGAGAATAATTCTTGTCCCTTTTGTTTTTTATTCACAGCGAAAAATATATCTGCATATTATTAAGTGCGGAGTAGTGCAGTGGTTATTTTGTTTTGGTAAGACAAATAATATTGAAAAAATTGGGGTCTTGTAATATAATATAGTTTCAGTACATATTGAAATTTTTCAGAGGAAGGATGCAGGGAACCCATGGGTATAAAAGTAGCAAAATTCGGCGGCTCATCTGTCGCTGATGGAATTCAACTTACTAAAACAAAGCAGATTATAGAACAGGATCCTGACAGAAAGTATATTGTAGTGTCAGCTCCGGGCAAGAGATTTGACGGAGACAGCAAAATCACGGACCTTCTTTATCTCTGTAAAACCCACATCGACCATAATCTTCCATACGACCAGATTTTCCAAGTTGTTGCAGATAGATATATGGCAGTTGAAGTTAATCTTGGAATTGATGTCGATTTGTTAAAGCATTTCGACGAAATTAAAGCAGAACTTAAGCGTAATCCGAGTGCAGACTACATTGCATCGAGAGGAGAATTCCTCAATGCAGTGCTGATTGCGGGATTCCTCGGATACGACTTTGTAGATACAGCAAACTTGATAAAGTTTGACGCAAAGGGCAAGTTACTGGTTGAAGAAACAGACGAAGCCCTGAGAACAGAATTGGCTAAGCACGAAAGAGCTGTTTTGCCGGGCTTTTACGGCAGCACTCCTGACGGAAATATTAAAACTTTCTCCAGAGGCGGCTCAGATATTACAGGAGCTCTGGTTGCAAGAGCCATCAATGCAGACGTTTACGAAAACTGGACTGACGTATCAGGATTCCTGATGGCAGACCCTAGAATCGTTAAGAATCCAAAGCAGATTGAAACTATTTCATATAAAGAACTCAGAGAACTTTCTTATATGGGTGCGAGCGTGCTTCACGATGAAGCCATCTATCCTGCAAGAATGGCCAATGTTCCTATAAATATCAGAAACACAAACAAGCCTGAAGACAACGGAACACTTATTACAGGCGAAGACCACCCGGCATTCTTAAAGGCGAAGGGCCGCACAGTTACAGGTATTGCAGGAAGCAAGGACTTTACAGTAGTTGCGTTATATAAGAATATGATGTCTTCAGAAAGAGGTTTCGTAAGACGTATTCTCGGCGTACTTGATGACTACGGTGTTGGCTTTGAACATCTGCCAAGTGGTATTGACACAGTATCTGTTGTTATGTCAAACAAAGACATCGGTGATAGATTGGATGAAATTGTTGATGCATTCCGTACAAGACTTCAGCCTGATAATATTGATATTATTGAAGATATCGCCCTCATTGCAACTGTAGGCCATAGAATGAGCTACAGACCGGGTGTTGCAGCCAGATTGTTTACAGCTCTCGGTGATGCTGAAGTAAATATTAGAATGATTGACCAGGGCTCAAGTGAAATGAATATCATCGTAGGCGTTGAAAACAAAGATTTCCAGAAGGCTATCAGAGCAATTTATGATGCGTTCTGCGAGGAGGAATAAACAATGAGAAAATTGGTAACAATCAGCCGTGAATACGGAAGCGGCGGCCGCATAATCGGCAAGCTTCTGGCCGAAAAGCTGGGCGTTCCGTTTTACGATAAAGAAATTATTGACAACATGGTTGTTGAACAAAGCGGTTTTTCGAAAGAAATAATCGAAGGTGCGGAACTAAAGGCAAAGAGCAGTTTTTCATATAATCTTGCTTCTGCACTGAACTTCAGCGAAGGTATTGGAGGAAGTCCTCTTTCTGTCAATGAGAAGGTCTTTCTTGCACAATTTCAGGTTATTAAGGAAATAGGTGAAAAGAACGAAGGCGTCATCGTAGGTCGCTGCGCTGACTATGTTCTCAAGGATATGCCCGGCGTAACAAATGTCTTTGTTTTTGCTGAATATGAAGACCGTGTAAAACGCGCAATCGAAGTTTACGGAGATGAAGCAGCTAAGGCTGGATCCCTCGTTTCAACTTATGACAAGGCTCGTCAGAATTATTATAATTACCATACATGCCAAAAGTGGGGAGACTATAAGAATTACAATCTCTCCATAAACATCAGTTATATCACAGAAGAGCAAGCAGCCAATCTGATTGCTGATTATGTTGAAAGGAGAACATACAGATGAAGAACGGAATTATAAAAGGCTCAAAACCAAAGGTTAAAAAGGGTACAGGCAAGGCGATGCTACACATTGTAGGAGTTGGACTTGCAGCAGGTCTGGCGCTGATAACAGCTACAGATAAAGGATTAAGAAAAGTAACAGGCTATAAGGACGAAGCTGAAGAAGTTTCTGAAGAGGCCGAAGAAGAATAGAGCAGAAAGAGAAAGGAAGTTAGACAAAATGTCAAAAAAGGGAACTTATTATATTACAACTCCGATTTATTATCCAAGTTCCAACCTTCACGTTGGACACACATACTGCACAGTTATGGCGGACGCTATGGCAAGATTCAAGAGACTTTGCGGTTATGATGTGCACTTCCTGACAGGTACAGATGAGCACGGTCAGAAGATTCAGACTCTGGCTGAAGCTAAAGGAGTAAGCCCTCAGGCTTATGTTGATGAAGTAGTAGACGGAATCAAGAAACTCTGGGCTACAATGGAAATCTCATACGACGATTTTATCAGAACAACTGAACCAAGACACGTTGAAAGAGTACAGAAGATTTTTATGCAGATGTACGAAAACGGAGATATCTATAAGGGAGAATACGAAGGTTTATACTGCACACCATGTGAATCCTTCTGGACAGAAAGCCAGCTGGTTAACGGATGCTGCCCTGACTGCGGCAGACCTGTACAGCCTGCAAAGGAAGAAGCGTACTTCTTCAAACTGTCAAAGTATGCAGACAAGCTGCTGGATTTATTCGAAAACACACCTGAATTCCTCCAGCCTGAATCAAGAAGAAATGAAATGATTGCTTTCGTTAAGCAGGGTCTTGAAGATTTATGTATCTCCAGATCCACTTTCGACTGGGGTATTCCTGTGCCAATCGACGAAAAACACGTAATCTATGTATGGCTTGATGCATTGACAAACTATATCACTGCACTTGGATATCCTGATCAGCCTGAAGAATTTGATAAATACTGGCCTGCAAATGTTCATCTGGTAGGCAAGGAAATCGTAAGATTCCATACTATCATCTGGCCTGCAATGCTTATGAGTGCCGGCATTCCTCTGCCTAAGCAGGTACTGGGACACGGATGGCTTCTTTTAGGCGGCGAAAAGGTTTCCAAGTCCAAGGCAGCAAAGGGTAATGACGTAGTTGACCCTGTAATTTTAATCGAAAGATACGGCATCGATGCCCTCAAATACTTCCTGCTGAGAGAATATACTTTCGGACAGGACGGCGTTTTCACCAACGAAGTAATGCTCAAGCGTATGAACTACGACCTGGCAAACGACCTGGGCAACCTGGTATCAAGAACAGTTTCCATGATTGAAAAGTACTGTGGCGGCAGTGTTCCTATGGCAACAACTTCTGACGAAATCGACGAAGATTTGAAGGCTATCGCAGTAGGTGCAGCTTCCAAGGTGGAAGAACAGATGGACAAGTTTGCTTTCAATATGGCAATGGAAGAAATCTGGATTCTCGTAAGACGTGCTAACAAATACATTGACGAAAAAGCTCCATGGGTTCTGGCAAAGGATGAATCCAAGAAGGCAGAACTGGATACAGTAATGCACAATCTGGCAGAAGCTATCAGAATTATTTCAATCCTGATTTATCCGTTCATGCACACTACTTCAAAGGAAATCCGCAAGCAGATGGGTCTGTGGTTTGCAGATGTTGTTTGGGAAGATGCATTCACATTTGAAATGATGTACGGCGAACAGGTTAAGAAGGGTAATGCAATATTCCCTAGACTGGATATTGAAAAGGAATTGGAAGAACTTCAGGCACTGAATAAGCCGGCTGAACCTGCCAATATTCTATTGGAATTAAAGCCTGAAATCGTTTATGAAGATTTCGACAAGCTGGATTTGAGAGTTGGTACAATCATCAAAGCAGAAAAGCATCCTAAAGCAGACAAGCTGCTGGTATTCCAGGTTAAGATGGGTACAGAAACTCGTCAGGTAATCAGCGGTGTTGCTGAGCATTTCAAACCTGAAGAAATGGTGGGCAAGAAGGTTGTCGTTGTTGCTAACTTAAAGCCAAGAGCATTAAGAGGAATGGAATCCAAGGGAATGATTCTCTTTGCTGATAACGGCGAAAGACTTGAAATCGTAACAACAACTGCAGAAGACGGAAACGCTGTTTCCTAATTTAATAAAGAGGTATCAATATGTTATTTGACTCACATGCACATATTAACAACGATACCCTTACAGACGCTAAAAGAGAAGCCTTGATAAAAGATATCGAGGCTTCTAATTTATCTTATGTAATGGATGTCGGATTCGACCTGGAAAGCTCGCTTAAAGCGACGAAGCACGCAGCCGGACTTCCATGGTGTTATGCGGTAGTAGGAGTTCATCCTCACGATGCTAAGACTATGGACGAAGAAGTGCTGCTGATGATCAAGGGTCTCACAAAAAAAGAAAAGGTTCAGGCTATCGGCGAAATCGGCCTTGACTTTCACTATAATCACTCTGAACCGGAAGTTCAGGAGTACTGGTTCCGCAGACAGATTCAGCTGGCTAATGAATTGAAAATGCCAATTGTAATTCATTCAAGGGAAGCGGACCAGAAGACTATGGATATCCTTAAGGAAGAAGGAGCATTCAGCGACGAACGCTGCAGTTGGTTCCCTAAGAGAAAAGGGGCCGGCGGCGTCCTTGAAAAGGACGCCCGCGTGCTGCTTCACTGCTTCAGCGGCAGCCGCGAGCTGGGACAGCAGTATGTCAAGCTGGGAGCGACGCTGTCTGTCGCCGGCCCTGTGACATACAAGAACAATCGCAAGACTCAGGAAGTGGTTCAGGCTATTCCCATTGAGTATTTGCTGGTTGAGACAGATTCTCCTTATCTGACACCGGAGCCTTTCAGAGGCAAGCCAAACAAACCGCCTTATGTGGAACATACAGCAAGAAGAGTGGCTGTAATCAAAGGCATGAACTATGAAGATGTAGCAAAGCAAACTCTTGAGAATGCTAAGGTGTTTTTTAACATAGAATAAGAGCGTGACGGGTTTCGACAAGTTGTTCCTATGGCTTGTGATAGAATACCCCGTATGGAAAAGAAAATTGAAAGAATAAGAAATGGCAGATGCAATCTGCCCGGTGCCAGAGGTATAAGCGGAGATACGGCACTTTTTACCCACTTGCCTGATGGCAGTATGGCTTTTATATTGTCAGACGGTATGGGCAAGGGGTTCAAAGCTGCAGAGGAAAGTCGTCTTGTTGCTGAGAGACTGCGAAAGCTTTTGAGAGAGGGAGTTTCTGCAGCTACAGCTATAAAAGCAGTTAATAAGGCTATGTTGGAGAGCAAGAGAGGCGGTTATACCTTTGCGACCGTAGATATGACAATAATAGAACTTGCCAACAGAAGAGCCAGGTTCTATAAGATGGGTGCAGCCACTTCCTTCCTGGTCAGAGACAATTCAGTGAGACGAGTGGAACATCCTGCCCTTCCGGTGGGAATATTGTCCCGACTGAAACTTAGAGCTGTATCGGTTGAAATACGCCCGGGAGACATAATAGTAATGGTGTCCGACGGAATAACAGAGGCAGACAGGGGCGATTTGTCCGCAGTCTGGCTGCAAACAGCTTTGTGTAATATTCCTGAATATATGGGGCCTGTCAACTTGGCGGAGGCCATTGCTCAATTAGCCTTTGCAAAATATGGCAGACGGGAAAAAGATGATCTGACAGTTATGGTAATGATGATAGAGTAACAGCGGTAAATTTTATGAAGCAAAAGATTTTACGCACAATTAAAGAACAGGATTTGCTGAAAAAAGATATGCATATTGTAATCGGCCTTTCAGGAGGTCCCGATTCAGTATGCCTCTTTGATGTACTCTTCAAGCTGGCGGAGGAAATGAGATGGACATTACATGCCGTTCATGTGAATCACAAATTCAGACCGGGAGCGGCAGAAGAAGACCAACAGTATGTGGAAAGGCTCTGCAAAGAAAGAGGCGTGGAATGTTATTCTGTGGTACGTGATTGTAATGAACTGGCCAAAACCCTCGGCAAAACTTCTGAGGAAGCAGGACGTATAGCAAGATATGAGGCCTTTTCAAAATGCGCCTCTGAATTGATTGCATCCGGAGTAGTAAAGGAGCATATAGCCATAGCTGTGGCACATAATGCGGATGACCAGTGCGAAACACTGCTTTTCAGAATAATGCGCGGCACGGCAGTTGACGGACTGGCAGGTATTCCGTATAAGAGAAGAAACGAAGACGGAGTATTGATTGTAAGACCTCTTCTCGATGTGAAACGCAGTGATATTGAAAAATACTGTGAAGAATGTAATCTGAATCCTTGCATCGACAATACAAATTCAGAAAATGTATATACAAGAAACAAAATCAGAAATCTTCTGATTCCGTATATTGAAGACAATTTTAATGAGAATATAGTTGATACGGTAAATCGTTTGGCTAAAGCGGCGGCTTGTGACAAACACTATATGTGGCTGGAGACTCAGCAATCTTTTAAAAAGGCATGTATTGAAGAGACGGAGGGCGAGGTTAAATTGTCTGTCTGCCAGTTGAGAAGGCTTCATAGAGCAATTAGATTGAGAGTATATACTGAAGCTCTGAGTCGTATAGGCATGAAGGAAAATCTTTCGTTTGCGCAGCTTGATGCTGTAGATACCATTGTGAACTCTGATAATCCATCTTCATCTTGCGATCTGGCGGATGGATTTAAGGCCTTTCGTGAGTATGAAAAAATCGTTTTTTCTGCAAGAAAAACGGAAGCGGAGACCGATTGTTGGAAACTGTACAGTTTTAGCCGCGAAGAATATGAGGAGTACAAGAAAAAAGGTGCTTTTCACGGGGCTTTTAGCTGCTTGGACAGCAGTAATCTTCAAGTAAGACCCCGCAGAGACGGAGATAAGATAAGAATCGCAGGCGGCACAAAAAAATTACAGGATTTTTTGGTAGATGAAAAAGTGCCTAAACATTGCCGCGATGAAATAAGGGTTTTAGCGTTGGGCAGCGAAATTCTGTGGATACTTCCTTCTGAAGTGTTTGCCAAAGAATCCTTGAGACAAAAGGGCCGCTTTTCTTCCAATTACAAAATCACGGACAAAAGTGACGAAAACATAATTGTTCTTGAATATATTACAAAAATGTGATAAAATATTTCAGCATATTTGTGAAAAATAACAAAATTTGAAAGGGGAAAATCGTGAAAAGATTTGCAAAAAATTTCAGCGTATATCTGTTCTTATTTGTAGCAGTGCTTGCGGTTGCATTCTTTTACAGAGGTAACGGAAACCAGAATATTGAAATCAAAGAAGTACCTCTGTCTGAATTCGTGCAGTACCTTGCAGAAGAAAAGATTACTGAAATCAACGTTACAGATACTAAACTTACAGGTACACTCAGCGAAACAAAGGTTGTATATGCCTATGTAAACTCCGTTGTGGAACTGAGCATTATCAATGATACGTACCTGTTCCCTCAGATGACAGAGGGCAATTTAAAATATACCAGTGATCCGCCTGACACGGGTTCGGCAATTTTAAATTTCCTGCCGACTATACTTATGTTTGTTGTGGCAGGTTTCCTGATTTTCTTTATGATGAATCAGGGTGGCAACGGCAAGGCGTTCCAGTTTGGAAAATCCAGAGCTAAAATGGTTAAGGACAGCGGTAAGAAAGTTACCTTTGCGGATGTTGCGGGTCTTGATGAAGAAAAACAGGAACTGGAAGAAGTTGTTGACTTCCTCAAAGACCAGCGAAAATATAAAGAACTGGGTGCAAGAATTCCAAAGGGTATTCTGCTTGTAGGCCCTCCCGGAACAGGTAAAACTTATGTTTCCAAGGCAACAGCGGGCGAAGCCGGTGTACCGTTCTTCACTATCAGTGGTTCAGACTTCGTTGAAATGTTCGTAGGTGTGGGTGCATCCCGTGTAAGAGACCTCTTTGAACAGGCAAAGAAAAACGCTCCATGCATCGTTTTCATCGACGAAATTGACGCCGTAGGTCGTAAGAGGGGAGCCGGCATAGGCGGCGGTCACGACGAAAGAGAACAGACTTTAAACCAGTTGCTGGTTGAAATGGACGGATTCTCAGAAAATTCCGGAATTATTATTCTGGCAGCTACAAACAGACCTGACATACTGGACCCTGCGTTACTCAGACCGGGCAGATTTGACAGACAAATCGTAATCGGTGTTCCTGACATCAAGGGCAGAGAAGAAATCTTTAAGGTTCACAGCAAGAACAAGCCTTTGGCTGACGCTGTCACTCCTGAAGTTCTGGCGAGAAGAACTCCTGGTTTCACTCCTGCAGATATTGAAAATCTGCTTAATGAAGCAGCCTTGATTACTGCAAGAAGAAACGGCAGATTCATCAGAATGGAAGAAATCGAAGAAGCTATTACAAAGGTAATTGCAGGTCCTGAAAAGAAGAGCAGAGTTATCAGTCCTAAGGAAAGAAAACTTACAGCTTACCATGAAGCAGGCCATGCAGTTGTGGCAAGATGCCTGCCTGGCAGCGATCCTGTTCACCAGGTTACTATTATTCCAAGAGGCAGAGCCGGCGGTTTTACAATGACATTGCCTAAGGAAGACAAATTCTATGAAACAAAGAAGAGTATGCACAATGCCATCATTCACCTGCTGGGTGGCCGTGTGGCAGAGCAGCTCACTTTAGACGATATCAGTACAGGTGCAAGCAATGATATTATGCGTGCAACAGAAATCGCCCGCGAAATGGTTACAAAGTACGGATTCAGTGAAAAAATTGGTACAGTTAACTATAGCAGCGGTCAGGAAGTGTTCCTGGGTAACGATTTTACAACTCATAAGAACTACTCCGAAGAAGTTGCTCGCGAAATCGATGCTGAAGTTAAGAGACTTATTGACGAAGCTTACGCAGAATGCACAAGACTTCTTTCTGAAAACAGTGAAATTCTCGAAAGAGTTGCCGAAGCACTGCTTCTTGTAGAAACAATTGACGGCGAACAGTTCGAAGATCTCTTCACAGGCAAGATTTCTGCAGAAGGACTTGCGGAAGCAGTAAAAATCTCAACTGAAGAAAAGAAAGTGAGAGACCAGGAAGAAGCGGCTGAGAGGGAACGTCTTTTGAAGGAAGAAGAAGAGCGTATCAAGGCTGAACTTGCCAAGTATGACGAAAACTATATGGAATCAGAAGGTGACGTAAAGGAAGAATTGAAAGAATTTATTCCTGAGGAATCTGACGAAACTGTTTCCGAAGAAGCAGAAGACGAAGAACCGGAAGCGGAAGAAGAACCGGAATTCGTTGAAACAGAAAAGGGAGTTTTCGAATACGTTTCAAAGGACAAGGAAGACGAGGAATAAAATGAAAGTTACAGTTAGAGATTGCTTGCAACTTGATGTGTTCAAGCAATGTATCACAGTTGCCGGAGAGAAGAATCTTGATAACAGAGTCAGAACAGTTTCTGTTATGGACGCTGCAAGTTTGGAAGAAGCTTTGAACCGCAATGCAGTCGCAGACGAATTGGTGCTTACAACCTTTTCAGGTATGAGAAACGACAGCAAGCTGCAGAGCAAAGTTATTACCCAACTTGCTAGCAGACAGATTGCTGCAATGGTAATTCTTCAGACAGAATCAAAAGGCGCACAGACGTACAAAGAGGTTATCAAGGCTGCTGAGGAAGCAGGACTTCCGCTTCTGATTCTGGTAAACGGTGAAGACTGTGATTATTCTAAGATTATTACAGATGTTATGGAAAAGGTGCTTTATGGAAGCAATTTTAAGAACAGCCTCATAAACAACACCATTTTCCATCTGTTGAATTTTGAAAAGTATAACAATTTTCAGCAGGCACTCAAAGAAGCTGCCGTAAGCAATGACTTTCAGGTAGTTCTCCTGAGCGAAGACTTCAACCAGCTTTTTGCAGTAGAAACAAGACATATGACAACCATTGATGCGGCCATCAGAAGAGGCCGTGAAGTGGCAATGAATCTATCGGGGGTATGCAGCCTGGTTGACATTGATGGAGTTCTTGTCTACTGGGGGATCATTGAAATAAAAAATGACAAATACTATCTGCTTATCGTGGACAACGAAGATAATTATTCTGCCGGCGAAATTACAAAACTGGCAGAGATTATAGAGTTGGCGATGGGTATGTGGAAATACACTCCTGAAAGGGACAGCAGGGTGGAGTTTATCAAAGCTTTGATGAGAGGAAACAAGAGCCTTGCGTACACTCTTAAGGAAGATATTGATATTAAGCCTCAAGATATTTTATCGGTGTTTTATGCACGAGGAATTGATGCTTCCGGCGAAAATGCAATAATAGACAAATATGAAGAAGAGGGTCTGCTCAAAGTCATCAAAATCGGTGAAGATAATGAGTGTTATGGCGTAATCGCCAAAGGACCTGATCTGGCCGGTAATGAAGAAATCGGCGAAAAACAGGTTTGCATCAGACTTTTTGATGAACTCAAAGAAGGTAAGACGGTCAAAATATTCCATGTTACGGGAACTTGCGGCATTGAAGGTGCGGCAGACGGATTCAAGCTCATTAACGAAACCTGGTCTGTTGTGGGAAATGTTTTTCCATATAAGAGAGTGTTCTCCAAATATGAACTGGTTCTTGTGAGCAATTGCATAAGCATTCAGGTTCAAGGCGGATATCTGAAGAAGAACTATATGGATCTGCTGGAGTACTTCCAGATGGAAGGAGACAATAAGTCCAGACAGCTTCTGGAAACACTGGAAACTTTTGTACTTGATGCGGGCATGAACAGCAGCAAGACTGCAGAGTTTATGGGGATTCATACAAACACTGTTCAATACAGACTTAAGAAAATTAACGAAGTTCTGGGCGTTGAAATTACCGGAAACCGAGTTATTCCGGGACTGACAATAGCGCTAGCGCTTCAGAGACTCGAAAGAGTAGTTAAATAAAAGGGCGAAAGGGAAAGTCATGAAAGAATTGCGCATAGGCAACTTAATATTGGACAATCCCTTTTTTCTTGCACCGCTCGCAGGAATAACCGATGCACCTACAAGACGACTCTGCAAGGAGCAGGGTGCAGCATTGGTTTTTACCGAGATGGTCAGTGGAAAAGGGCTTTGGTACGGTGATAAAAATACAGGCAAACTGCTTCACATATACGAGGAAGAGCAACCTGTAGGTGTGCAGATTTTCGGTCACGAGCCGGATGTGATGGCGTTTACAGCAAGAGAAATAGATAAGCTTCCTTGTGCGCTTATTGACATCAATATGGGCTGCCCTGTACCTAAAATTGTTAAAAACGGCGAAGGTCCAGCTCTTCTCAAAAATCCTGACTTGATCTACGATGTGGTTTCTGCAGTAGTTAAAAATACTTCAAAACCTGTAACTGTCAAAATAAGAATAGGTTGGGATGACAATTCCATCAACTGCGTAGAAGTTGCCCATGCGATTTCTGCGGCAGGTGCCTCAGCTATTTCTGTCCATGGGAGAACCCGTGAGCAGTTCTACAGCGGCAAGGCTGACTGGTCAAAAATTGCAGCGGTAAAACGTGCAGTAGACATTCCTGTAGCCGGTAACGGTGATGTGGTGGATGCCAAATCTGCAATGGCGATGATGGAACAGACCGGCTGTGATTTTGTTATGATTGGCAGGGGCGCGTTAGGAAATCCTTGGATTTTTAAGGAAGTTCTGGCTGCATGGCGAGGCGAAGAATTGCCACAGCCTCCAACAAAAGAGGAAAAGAAACTGATGATGGTAAGACACCTTCAGGACCTGGCAGATTTGAAAGGCGAATATGCAGCAGTCCGCGAAATGAGAAAGCACGTAGGATGGTATCTCAAAGGAGTACACGGTGCAGCAGCATTTCGTGGTAAAGTAAATCAAATTACGGATATCAACGAGCTGAAAAGTACAATTATGAACATATAACAATGAAAAGGGCAAGACCTCAAAGGTCTTGCCCTTTATGCTTGGTGATTTATTTGTTAAAGACGTACTTGTTCAGTCTGTCTATAGCTTCCACGACTCTTGAATGAGGTAGTGCCAGATTCAGTCTGATACCGTAAGGATTATTGAACGGTCTTCCGTCCTGATAACCAACGCCCACATCCCAGCCCATTTTGAGAACTTGATCCAATGTCAGATTCTTTTCTTCACAAAATGCTTTGCAGTCCAGATACATCATATAGGTGCCTTCCGGTTTTGTTACCTCGACACCTTTGAAGTTGTTATTTATATAATCATATACATAACTGATATTCTGTTCCAAAACCTGAATCAATTCATCTACCCATTGGTGTCCTTCGTTACAGTAGGCACCGATAAGCGCATGCATAGAAAGAACATTCATATCATTGTAGTGAGTTGTTCTTGCATGAGCATTCATCCGATCTCTTAGATACTTGCTGTAAATAACGTGGTAGCTGCCAACGAGACCGGCTAAATTGAAAGTCTTGCTGGGAGCGTATGCACCAATGGTTCTCATTTTGGCATCTTCACTGACACTTTGAGTTGGAATGTGATTGTGTCCCGGCAGAATCAAATCACTCCAGATTTCATCGGAAACTACAATTACATCGTTGGCTTTGTAGACTTCCATTGCTTTTTCAATTTCTTCCTTTTCCCATACTCTGCCGGCAGGATTGTGAGGACTGCAGAAGATGGCAAGATGGATATTATATGCTTTGAGTTTCTTGTCCATATCTTCATAATCCATCCTCCAAATGCCCTTTTCATCCTGCACCAGTGGACTGTGAATTATGCGGCGGCCGGCTTTAAGAATGGTATTCGTAAATCCAATATATGTAGGGCTATGCATCAAAATATAGTCTCCCGGAGATGTGAAAGCACCGAGAGCGGAGGCAACACAGCCTAAAACTCCGTTTTCGTAGCCTATGTATTCCGGCTTGATGTCGGATACCCCTTTGCGCTTTGCGTGCCAGTCTATGATGGAATTGTAGTAAGCATCGGTTGGATTAAAATATCCAAAAGCCGGATGTTTTACTCTTTCTGTTATTGCTTCGCAGATGGTTGGACAAGTAGGAAAGTTCATATCGGCAATCCACATAGGAATAAAATCAAAGCCTTCCTTTGGAGCGTCGGGGGACATACCCGGGATTGTTCCCAGGGCATCAACAGCCAATGCATCTTTTCCGTGTCGGTCCATGATTGTTGTAAAATCGAATTTCATAAGCTGACCTCTCTAGTTAAAAATTTGTTCGTATGCGTATCTCGGCGAACCGTCAGATACATATATTATACCACAATATTCAAAACCATACTTTAGAATTAAATGCTGCATAGTTTTATTGTTGGGATGTGTATCGATTCTTACATGAGGGCATATACATTTGCTGAACTCAAGGGCTTCTGCAAAGACTCCTTTTTCTGTTCCGTTGGCAGCCATCATATGTATTGTTCCATATTCTCCGTCAAAATGCCACTGTCCTTCTATTTTATTATAGCAGTGTTCAATCCCGACTATGTAGGCAAAGGCACCGCAGATATTATTGTTACGTTCTGCTACATACATATCACCGTTTTCCATATGCTCGCAAATTGCTTCTACAGCAGGATAATCATCGCCCCATTGGGTAGGATTACCTGTATCTTTCATATATTGTCTGGCTATTTTGTAGACTTCCAGAATGGCATCCAGATCCTCCATAGCAGCTTTTCTTATCATAATGTTTCTCCTCTTATTTGAAAATTTCTTCGTATGCAACCCAAGGCATACCGGTCTTTTTGCCTATAAAAGTACCGCAGTAGTGGAATCCCAGCTGCCCAACAAGGTAATGCATAGTATCGTTGTCACGGTGTGTATCCAATCTGATATGCGGATGTATTCCTTTGGCGTATTCTAAAAGTTCCGCAAAAATGCCGTGTTCTGTACCGTCAGAAGCAAGTTTGTGAACTGTAGCATATTCTCCTTCGTAGCGCCATTGTCCCTCGTCAAGGCCTGCTTCGTAAGCCGGTTCTTTACCAATAGGAAAACCCATAGAGCCACATACCCTGCCGTTTCTTTCTACGACATAATAATGTCCGCTTTCTATATCTTTCTGAACATCTTCCGGAGTGAAAGTAAAAAGAACCCATTGAGGGTTGTTGGTGTGCTTCATATATTCCTGAGCTTTTTTATAAATATTTATCATCGCATTTAAATCTTCTGCGCATGCTTTCCTAACCATATATTCTCTCCTTTTTCTTTTAGTTTATCACGATAAAGCGATGAAGTCAAATGAAAGGAAAAAAGAGACGTTTACTAACAATAGTATTTGTATTGCTATTATAGGGGTGGCAGGGTATACTCTATGTATGTTTGGTGTTGATTCGGTTAACATCCAATGAAAATAGATAGAGGAGTTTTAGTTATGGCAGACGATGTAAAAAAAGATGAATTAGAAATTGAAGAAGAAATCATCGGTGAAATTACAGAAGACGTAGTAGACGAAGTTTCCGAAGAAATGGTGGAAGAAGTTGCAGAAGAATTAGATGCTGACGTTTTAGAAGATCAGCCTAAATTATGCAAAAAATGCGGTGCAAAGTTAGAAGAAGGCCAGGATTTCTGTCCTAAGTGCGGAAAAAAGGTAGCAACTGTTGAAAAACAGGATGTAGTTGCAGCAGTATCAAAACTGGGAGATACAGTTAAGGACGCTATTGATGGCGAAGTAAAAAAAGGCAATAAGAAAAAACTGATCGTAGGAGCAGTTGCAATCGTATTGGTATTGGTATTAGCGATCGCTGTTTTCGGCGGCGGCAAGGACTTTAATGATATGTACGGAGATATCAGTGCAAACAACTGGTGCACAATCGCTTCAGATGGTACATATATGAGAATCGATACTAACCCTTACAACCTGGATAACTCTTTCAACTCCACAGCATACTATAAGATTAAATCAATTAACGCTGAGTTAGGATTTGAAAGCTCCGTATTCGTTGAAATGGGACAGACAAGATCTATTGATGGCAGACAAACTGCATCTGCCGGCAAGTATACAGCAAGCTGGACATATCATCCTGATAAGGGCTTAGAAGTATTATATACAATGAAATAGTAAGATAAAAGCGGGAGTATCCCGCTTTTTATTTAGAAGGATAGGATTAGATAGGATTATGAGTCAAAGATATACTAAGATTTTTTCATTATCAGAAAGGCAAAATTTTGGAGACAGTTCTTGCCCGGTTACTGTAAAAGCCGGTTCTTTGTTGTATGATAATGAGAAAAAAAGAATGGTATCGCAAATTAAATTCAGAAATACATCGACCAAAAGCATCACTTCCATCCTGGTCAATGTTATAGCCTATGATGCAACCGATACAAAGATCAACGGTGCGTGGGGATTCGAATATAAGAATTTAATAGCTAATCCCGGAGACGATTTTGGCGAGACTGTTGCCGTTCCCATGGCCGACAATAATACAAAAAGAATCGAAGTAGATGTTATAAGCGTACGATTCAGCAACGGAAGCAAATGGAGTAAGCTGAAAGAACAAGTGGCCATGAGTTCCAGTGCAGTTAAAACCCATATTGCAGATAGTTCCAGAGAAGCCGGCGACAAGGCCCTCAGCACTGCTAAAGAAGCACGTGACATCGCCGCAGCCGGAGTAATGAAGGTGGGCGAAGGTGTCATAATCGGCGGAAACATATTGTTTAAAATCGCAGTCATTACGTTGAGTATCCTTGTTTTCCTTGCACTTCTTTGTATTGAAGGTGTGGCACTGACATACTTTTCTCTGGGAAAAACAACTGCTGACATAGTTGCAGTGACAGGTTTCGGGCTTGCAGCGGTGCTAGCTTTCCCTGTGTTTGGCAGTCTCATTGCCAAGAAAACAAAGACATACAAATGGCGAATTGTTAGATGGGTGTCAATAGTAATGATTGTAGTGATCACTTGTATTGGCATAACTGTTACCAATCTTCAAAACGATGCAATTTATGACGAAATAAACGGAATATGGATTTGCGAAGAAGTGGGTGAGCGCCATATCTATGATTTTGCCGATGGGCTTGTCCTTGTGTCTCATTACGAAGATGATGATTTAGTGTCTGAAAAAGTAGGAATTTTCAAATATTGTAATTCGGAAGTACGAATTTTGAATGTAATCGGTGAAACGGAAAGAGGAATCAGACCGGGCGTACACAAAGAATCTTTTGAAATGACAGAAGCAGAGGACTCATACGAACTTGCAAATAACCGTATGGTACTGAAAAAGACCGAAAAACTTTCTACTGAAAATATTTAATTATAAATGGAGGAACAAGGTATGTATTGTAAAAGGTGCGGAGCTGAAAACAGCGAGGAAAACAGATTCTGTGAAAAGTGCGGAAAACCGCTGTTTGATACAGGAAAAAATGTTGATGCAAACGAAATCAAAGGATTCCTGTTTGACGAAACAAATCCGATATGGTACAAAATTATAAAGGCGTTGATTATTATTTGCACAGCAATCCTTCTGGCAAGTGGTGTAATTGCCTTGATTGGAATTACAGTAAATACAGATTTTCTGTTAGGTCTGATTACGCTTGTAATTTGCTGGGTGACAGCAATTCTGGGATATGTTTTCGCGATGGTAGGATTGAATTATATTAGAAATGTAAACACTATCCGCGAAATTTTAGAAAAGAACTCAGAAGAAAAATAAGTTTTCATACACAACAAAGCGGTAGCCAAAGGCTACCGCTTAATTTATTTATACTTATTCTTCGGAAATATCTCTTAAATAATTCATATTACTTTCCTGCTGTCGGCTTAGTCTATACAAAACTTACTATATCGTTACCCTTTCATCTGGGAGGTCAACGCTCAAAACGGACTCTAAAACCTTAGCAGGATTGTTCTCAAATTCTTCATGGCCCATCGGTATGTACCTCCTTCCTTCTTTGTGGCTTTATTATATCACTGCGCTAAAGTGGATGCAAGGGGTCTATTGATTTTTTTCTGTATACATAACGTAACGAAAAAAGGATTCGCTTTCTAAAGAAGCAAATCCTTTTGAAGTAACGTATTTATTCTTCTACAGCTTCGAACTTTTCAGGTCCAACATGACAAATTGGACATTCAGCAGGAGCATCTTCTCCTTCGTGAACGTAGCCGCAAACTTTGCAAACCCATTTCATAGTTTAGTCCTCCCTTTTATGATTATTCTTAATGATATATTACCACACAACCTTAAAGTTGAAAAGTTAAAAGGTTGATTATAGATGGCTTTTAATGTATAATATAAAAGTACTTTTATGTATTTTTGAAAAAATCCTTAAAACCGACACAACAAATAAGAGCGTTTATTATAAAATAATAAATAGAAGTGAATTTGAGGGCCATTACATAAGGCTGGATTATATAAGTTGGAGAGTATTTATGAAGAAAAAATTGATTACAGTTATATGCCTGATTTTAATTGTAAGTTTGATGACAGGCTGTACTACTTTTACAAACTTTAAAAATGCTTTTTTTGCAAATGATATGGTACAGAGTGATACTATTAAAATAGGTGTATTTGAACCTCTTTCAGGGAAAAATAAAGAATATGGCAATCTGGAATTAATGGGAATTGAGTTAGCCCATGAGATGAAGGATGAAGTATTGGGCAAAAAGATTGAGCTGATTGTGGGAGACAATAAGGGCGAAATTGACGTGGCTGAAACGGTAATAAATGAATTAGTTGCTAAAAACCCGGCTGTAATTCTGGGAAGCTACGGTGAAACTATGACTCTTGCGGCTAGTGACGTTATTAAAGAAAACGGCATTCCGGCTATCGCTATCACAAGTACAAACCCTTTGATTACTATAAACAACGGCTACTATTTCTGTGCAACATTCGCTGAAGCAAAACAGGGAGACGCTCTTGCGAATTTTGTATATTCAGGACAGAAGATTACAACTGTTGCAACTGTTAAAATTGCAGGGGATGATACAGCAACAGCTAACATTCAGAGATTTAACAACAGAATGAAGAATTTGACAAAAAGTTCTTCAAGTGTTGCAGGCAATTTCACAATTGCAGCCGAAGCTACAGAATATACAGAATCTATTAAGCAGATAAAGGATTCAGGTGCAAAAGCTGTATTCCTGGAGGTTCCTCCTGTAACCGCGGAAGCCTTTTTAAAACAGGCTTATGAAGGCGGTCTTAAGAATACACTGTTTGTGGGACCTAAAACTTGGGATGATGAAAACTTCCTGAATTATATTAAGACAAGCAAAAAACATAATATTGCCTATGCTTCAGACTATAATGCTGAAACTAATGCATCAGGTGCGTCAAAAGAATTCCTGAAAGCTTTTAAGGCAAAATACGGTCAGGATGCAGAGCCTTCACAGGCAACAGCCATTGCTTACGATGCATATATGATGGCAGTAAAAGCTATTGAAGATGGATACAATAATATGATGGCATGGGATGTAGATGCCTTGGTCGCTGCTGCGGCAACAGAAGATGAAGGTAAGGCTTTTAAAAAGGCATACAAAGATGCCAAAGAAAAAGGCATTCCTACCGGGGCAGCCATAAGAGATGCCCTAAAGGCTGTAAATGGATACGAAGGTGTTTCGGGAACCATTTCATATAACGGCACTAACGAAGCTGCCAAGTCTATAGAAATTGTTTATTATGCAAAAGGTGAGGTCGATAATCACGGACTCACTGTTGATGACAAAGATACAAAATAAAACATATAAGGAGAGGTTTACCAATGGAAGAAAAAATCAGAGAAGCTCTTGGTCAGATCAGACCATTCTTACAGAGAGACGGTGGAGACATTGAGTTCATTGAATTAACAGAAGACAATGTTGTAAGAGTAAGATTACAGGGACATTGCGCAGGTTGCCCGGGCGCACAGATGACTTTAAAGGGTGTTGTTGAAAGAATCCTGAAAGAAAGTTACCCTGAAATCAAAGGTGTAGAAAACGTTCTGTAATGGAATACGAAAAATTCCTGGAGCAAAATAAAGATGAAATGATTTTCGCCCTCCAGCAGGCTGTTCGAGTTAACAGCGAGGAGGGCGAAAGTTTTATGGGCGAAAAAGGCCGCATATATCCTTTCGGGCAGGGGGTGCAGCAGTCTTTGGAGCTTGTTTTGAAGATGGGCCGCGACCTTGGCTTTGAAGCAAAGAATGTGGATAATTATGGCGGACATATTGATTTTCTCGGCACAGGAGACAAAATCATGGGGATTTTGGGTCATCTTGATGTAGTACCTGCCGGAAATGATTGGTCACATAATCCATATGGCGGAGAAATTATAGATGGGAAACTGTATGGAAGAGGGACTACCGATGATAAAGGTCCTGTGATTTCATGTCTTTATGCTATGAAAGCTCTTAAGGATGCAGGCTATGTACCTAATGCAACAATAAGGCTGATTCTCGGGTTGGACGAAGAAACCAACTGGAAAGGTATTGAACATTATTTCTCTAAAGAAAAAAGACCTGATTATGGTTTCACTCCTGATGGAGAGTTCCCTTTGATTAATGGAGAAAAGGGCCTTTTGGTGTTTAATTTGGCAAAAAAGTTTGCCAACACAACAGTAGAGGGGCTGTCACTCAGATCTTTAAAAGGCGGAATTGCACCTAACAGCGTTGCAGACAGCGCCAGAGCAGTGGTAAACAGTCCTAAGTCGGAACAATATGAAGAAATAAAAGAAAAAATTGCTGCTTACAGGTCATTGACAGGTCACAAAATAAATTGCAAGGGTGTAGGCAAATCCTTAGAAATAACCACAACCGGTGTTGCAGCCCATGGTGCTAAACCTGAAAAGGGACTCAATGCAATTTCTGTTATGATGGATTTTCTGGGCGGTTTGAATTTCGTAAATGAAGATTTAAACGACTTCATCGGCTTTTATAATAAACATATCGGTTTCTGCACAAACGGTGATTCTCTTGGAATCGGTCTCAAAGACGAGCCGTCAGGAGAACTGACACTGAATGTGGGAATGGTGGAATTTACAAAGGGTGCAGGCAAACTTGTAATCAATGTGAGATATCCTGTTACCTTTAGCGATAAAGATGTATATGAGCCATTAGACCCGATTTTAACCAGATATAATATTGGTCTTATTAAAGAAATGCATAAAGTTCCCGTGTATATTGACCGTAACAATCCTATGGTAAAGACTTTGCTGGATATTTACCGTAAACACACGGGGGATACCGAATCAGAGCCTCTTGTAATTGGCGGAGGAACTTATGCCAAAGCCACACCGGGCATTCTGGCCTTCGGTGCATTGTTCCCGGGAGACGAAGATTTGATGCATCAGAAGGATGAATGCATTGATCTTGACAGGTTTATGCAGATGACCAAAATTTATGCTGAGGCTATTTACAAATTATCCTCAGAAGAATATAATGATTAATGTAAATATGAAATCTGTTTCAGGGCGAGGTGTAATTCCTCACCGGCGGTATAGTCCGCGACTGCGACCTTTTATTTTGAAAAGGGAGCACTGATTAGGTGAAATTCCTAAACCGACGGTATAGTCCGGATGGGAGAAACAAGGTACCATATAAGTTATTTTTCGTGTAACCGTATGTGTAATTTGTAGAGCCTTGATATTCCTTTTGTATCAAGGCTTTCCTTTATTCCTAAGCAGATTCCTTTTAACTTAAAAAGAAAGAAAAGAGGAATTTTGTTATGAACAATCAAAAAACACAGAGTGCCAAACTCGCTAAAATGGCAATGCTTGTAGCAATTTCAATCGTGCTGGTAATGCTTATTCACTTCCCTATTTTCCCTCAAGTAGCATTCCTTGAATATGACCCTGCAGACATTCCGATTTTAATCGGGACTTTTGCTTTCGGTCCTGTTGCAGGAATCACATTAACAGTAGTAACTTCTCTGCTTCAGGGATTTACTGTAAGTGCTGCCAGCGGTGTTTACGGAATCATTATGCACATTATTGCAACAGCAACTCTAGTGACAACTGCAGGATTAATTTACAGAGCACACAAATCCAAAAAATCTGCTATAATAGGGTTAGTAGTAGGAACAGCAGCGATGACTATTGTGATGTTCTTTGCAAATATGGTTATCACACCGATGTTTACAGGATGGCCTCTTGCAGCAATTATGGAAGTAATGCCGTTTATTCTTGCTTTCAATGTAGTTAAAGCGGGTATCAACAGCGTTGTAACATTTATTGTTTACAAGAGAATTTCACCATTCCTGCACAGATAAGAATTGATGGAAATAAAACGTACTATAACAATTAAAAACGAAGAAGATACAAAAGAATTCGGTCTTTGGCTCGGGCAAAATGCCCGTGCCGGACAGGTTCTGGCGCTGATAGGTGATCTGGGGACAGGCAAAACGACCTTGGCCAAATATATTGCTGAAGGTCTCGGGATTACAGATTATATTGTCAGCCCCACATTTACTATAATAAGAGAGTACGAGGGCGGAAGATTGCCTTTGTACCATTTTGACGTGTACAGAATCGGTGATCCGGATGAACTGTTCAACATAGGCGCCCATGACTATTTTTATGGGCAAGGTCTGTGTGTTGTTGAATGGGCCGATTTGGTAGAAGAAGAATTGCCGGAAGATACAATGTATGTTTTCATTGAATACGGCAATGAAGAGGGAGAAAGAATTTACAAATGTACATTTTAGCAATGGAAACCACCGGAGCTTTGGGTTCAGTGGCGATCATCGATGAACAAAAAAATATTTGCGGATTTAAGGCTTCAAGTGATGCAATGAGTCACCTCAAAAACCTCATTCCGATGGTCGCAGAGCTCCTTGATGAAGCCGGCGTTGCAAAATCAGAACTTTCTTATGTAGCAACTTCTCAAGGACCGGGATCTTTTACCGGAATCAGAATCGGAGTTTCTACGGCAAGAGCTCTTTGCCAAAGCCTTGGAATCAAAGGAATTGCAGTACCCACTATGGAGGGCTTTCTGGCAAAACCGGAGGCAGTAGAGGCTAAGGCCAACGGTAAGGTTTGCTGTGCTATAATCAATGCGAGAAGAGGTCAGGTTTACGGTATCATAGACGGATATATGCAGCCTCAGGCGTGCATGCTTACAGACGTGCTCGAAACTGTTTTAGGCCCGATTTTCTCCGAAGGCAAAGAAGTTCTTTTCTTCGGAGACGGAATAGACGCTTATAAGGAACAAATTGAAGATGCTTTGGAGGGCAAAGGCAAATATTCATTTGCAGACGAATCATGTCGATATCAGGATGCAGCGTCAGTAGCGAAACTGGCTGTTGAATTGGAAAACGATGGAAAAACTCTTGAATACAAAGATATTCTTCCTGAATATATGAGAAAGGCCGAAGCAGAACAGAAACTGGCGGCCGGTCAATTGCCTATTTGTAAAGGTCCTAAGCAAGAGTAGAGGAGGAAAGTATGGCTGAATTAGTTATAAGAAGAGCTGAAGCAAAAGACGTGGAAACAATTGAAAAACTGGAGCAGTCCTGTTTCAGCCAGCCTTGGTCTTATGAATCCATCTATCAGGACATCGTTGAAAACGACAGAGCAGTATACGTCGTTGCAGAAACCGAAGGACAAGTTATCGGCTATGCAGGACTTTGGATTATTGTTGACGAGGGTCATATTACCAATGTGGCGGTTTCCCCTGATTACAGAAGAAACAGTGTGGGAAACACTATAGTAACAGCCCTTCTTCAGGTAACGGAAGATATGGGTGTTAAAAGACACACTTTAGAAGTGCGCAAGAGCAATACAGCCGCAATTAACCTTTATGAAAAGCAGGGCTTTGTTGAAGCCGGCGAAAGAAAGGGTTATTACGAAGATAACGGCGAAGATGCTCTTATCATGTGGAGAGACGCAGAAGATGAAGAATAACAAATTTTTGACTATGGCATTTGAATCAAGCTGTGACGAGACTGCAATTGCAATTCTGGCAGACGGTCGTGAAGTTTTATCAAATGTCATTTCATCACAAATTGATATATTCAAAAATTATGGCGGTGTAGTTCCTGAAATTGCTGCAAGACATCACTTGGAAAACATCAATGAGGTAGTGGATGAAGCTCTGAAAAAAGCTGATGTTACCATGGAAGACATCGACTTAATTGCAGTAACAGAAGGACCGGGACTTGTAGGTGCTTTGCTTATCGGCGTTGCAACTGCCAAGGCGGTAGCTTTTGCCTGCGACAAGCCTATTATCGGTGTTCATCACATTATGGGACACGTAGCAGCCAACTATATTGAGTTCCCGCAGCTTGAGCCTCCGTTTACGGCTCTTATTGCCAGCGGCGGACACACCAACATAGCTGAGGTGAAGAACTACACAGAAGTAGAAATTATTGGCGGAACAAGAGACGACGCCATTGGTGAAGCATACGACAAGGTGGCGAGAGTGTTAGGTCTTGGCTATCCGGGTGGACCTAAAATCGACAAAATAGCTAAAGAAGGAAATCCGGATGCGATTCATTTTAAGAGAGTCTTTCTTGAAAAGGACAGCATGGATTTCAGTTTCAGCGGCCTGAAAACAGCAGTGCTGAATCACTTGAATATTGCAAAACAGAAAGGCGAGGAAATAAACCGAGCTGATGTGGCTGCCAGCTTCCAGCAGGCTGTAATGGATGTAGTTACAGAAAAGGCTGTTCAGGCAGCTAAAGAAATGGGACACGGCAAACTTGTTTTGGCAGGCGGAGTGGCATCAAATTCAGCACTTAGAGCAATTCTTAAGAAGAAATGCGATGAAGAACAAATCAAACTTTATGTACCAAGCCCTATCCTTTGCACAGATAATGGAGCGATGATAGGCTGTGCAGGTTACTATAAATATAAGGAAGGACAAAGAAGCGGTCTTGACATGGATGCCCATGCCAATATGCCTCTTTCGAAAGCAAAATGATAGTTTTATCAGCCAGCAATTTAACAAAAGTATACGGCACCGATGTCATCATCCAGAATGTGGATTTTCACGTAAACGATGGTGACAGAATAGGTCTTGTAGGCAGGAACGGAGCCGGTAAAACAACGCTTTTAAATATGATTACAGGAGAGCTGTCACCTGATGAGGGACAGCTCTTTATTCCTAATAATTTGAGAATAGGTTACCTTAAGCAGCGTGACCAGTTTAATCCTGAAGGCACCGTCATGGGTGAAATTCAGGCTATTTTTGTGCCTTTAAAGAATCTTGAAGAAGAAATTGCAAGAACCGCTGATCAGGTAGCGAATAATCCTCACGATGAAAGACTACTACATAAATTGGATGATTTGCAGCAGGAATATGATAAACGGGGAGGATATACTTATAAATCTGAAATAACAGGCATTCTAAATTCTATGGCCTTCGGACCGGATTTTTATGATAAAAAGATAAGTTCTCTCTCGGGCGGCGAACGAACAAGACTGGCACTTGCGGCACTATTGTTAGAAAAGCCGGATTTGCTCATTCTCGACGAACCTACAAACCATCTTGATATCGGCACCTTAAAATGGTTGGAACAGTATTTATCATCATATAGAGGAAGTATAATAATCGTATCTCACGACAGATATTTCCTTGACCGCAGTGTTAACAGAATCTTTGAAATAGAGCATCATAAACTTCGCTCCTATGAAGGAAATTATACTGCCTTTGCAGAGAAAAAGCGTCAGATCAGAGAAGCAGAAATGCGGGCATATAATAATCAGCAGCGCGAAATTGCAAGACAGGAAGAAATGATTCGAAAGATGAAGGAACGCGGTACGGAAAAGCTTGCAAAGCGTGCCCAGTCCCGTGAAAAGCGACTTGATGCACTTGAGCGTCTGGACCGTCCTGAAGGAAATGAAGGAAGAATGAAAATCCAGTTTCAGCAGGATTTCCAGTCAGGCAATGACGTTTTGATAACGGAAAATCTTTCTAAATCTTTTGGCTACGGAACCAATCGCAGGCAGTTGTTTGCAGGTGTTGACATGGACATCAAACGCGGCGAAAAGATTTGCATTGTCGGAAAGAACGGCGTCGGTAAAACAACGCTGCTGAAAATCCTGTTAGAGGAACTTGCTCCGGATAGCGGCAGAGTTAAAATCGGTCACAATGTAACATTTGGCTACTATGACCAGGGACAGCAGCTGCTCAATCCACGCAATACGGTTCTTGAAGAAATGAAAGAAACCTACAGACTTTATACTGATACTCATATGCGTGGGCTGCTTGGCAGATTTCTTTTCAAAAATGATGATGTGTTTCTGACTGTGGGAGACTTGAGCGGCGGTGAAAAAGCTCGCCTGGCTCTTTTAAAACTGATGCTGGGCGGTGCCAACACATTACTTCTCGACGAACCGACAAACCATATGGATATTGAATCAAAAGAAGTTTTTGAAGAAGCTTTATCGGAATTTCCGGGAACTGCAATAATTGTTTCCCACGACAGATACTTCTTGCAGAGAATTCCTGACAGAATTTTGGAACTTTCTGAAGAGGGTGTCATAGAATATCTGGGTAAATACGATTATTATATGGAAAAGAAAGAGGAAATCCAATCGGGAAAGCGTTATCTGGAAAGTATGAACCAGACTGCAGGGGATAGGTTTGATGAATCGGAGACTGTTATTTCTGCAGAAGAACGCCGCAGACTGAACAAAAAAGCAGAGGCTGAGGAACGCCGTAAGAATCGTCAAAAGCAAGCATTGGAGCAGGAAATGGCTGACCTTGAAGAAGAAATGTCTTCTGTTGAAACACAGATGTGTGATGAGAACAACAGTGGTGACTATGAACTTCTTGCTGAACTTGGAACCAGACTGGAAGAATTAAAGGCAAAACATGATCAGGTCTTTGAGGAATGGATGATGCTGGAAGAAGAAATATGAAGAAAATTTCATAGTAGCTTACAAAATTTGTCTTGAAATGCGAGACAAAAGCACTTATACTAAACATAGTCTATTTATAAAAGAAAAAATGGAGGCTTAAAATGGTTTTTGAAAAAATTAAAGAGATAATTATAGAACAGTTATCCGTTGATGAAGATGAAGTTACAATGGATACAAACCTGATGAAGGATTTATCCGCTGACTCTCTGGACGCAGTAGAAATCATCATGGCAATCGAAGACGAATACGGATTCGAAATTCCTGATGAAGATGCTGAAAAGTTCCAGACTGTTAAAGACTTAGTAAAGTATGTTGAAGAAAACAAATAATTAAACAAACTTTATTTTAAGGAGCCCCGCAATTTATGAAGGAAAAGCAGATTTCAAACGCAGTAATCAGAAGATTGCCAAGATACAGAAGATTCCTTAAAGAACTGCATCGCAAAGGTGTAGAAAAGATTTCCTCAAAAGATTTGAGCAAACTCATCGGATATACTGCATCTCAAATACGCCAGGACTTAAATAATTTCGGTGGATTCGGTCAACAAGGATATGGCTATAGTGTAGCAAATCTCCACGATGAGATCAGCGGAATTTTAGGTCTTGACAAAGATTATAAGATGGTAATCGTTGGTTACGGTCGTCTGGGTCAGGCAATTGCCAGCTATATTTCAAACAATGAACCTAAGTTTCATATCGTAGGAATTTTTGATGTAAAACAGATAATCGAAGATGTTGAATTCAAAGATGCTCAGATTATGACTTGCGGTTCTTTGGCAGATTTTGCCCGTAAAGAAAAGGTTGATATTGCAGTCATCACAGTTCCTACAGAAAAGGCTCAGCTCGTAGCTGATACAGCGGTACGTGCCGGTGTAAAAGGTATCTGGAACTTAACTGCTGTTGATTTGGATTTGCCGGACAACGTGGTAGTAGAAAACGTGCATATGAGCGACAGCTTGCACGCCCTTGCATACTATATGCAGAAACAGGAACAATAAAATATGTACATGAGCGCACATCTCATAGGATGTGCGTTTTTATTTTTTTGAAAACCGCAATGAAAAAAGCGACCGTAAAGGTCGCCTTTGTAGGTGTAATTAATATGTAATTAACCTTCTGTAGGTGCATCTACAGGACATGCATCTGCACATGAACCACAATCGATGCAAGCATCAGCATCGATAACATAAATGTTGTCGCCTTCGCTGATTGCTTCTACAGGACATTCTGCTGCGCATGCGCCACAAGCGATGCAAGCGTCTGTAATTTTGTAAGCCATAGTAATTCCTCCTATAAAAGATATATCTTTTGTAGCACAATTATACCGCATTCTGTTATAATAGTAAAGTGGAAAAAAATAAAGGAGATCAAAATGGACGTATACACTTTAGTAGGAAAGAGCGGTACCGGCAAAAGCTTTCATGCTATGAACCTTTGTAAAAAACTTGATATTGAGGCCATAATTGACGATGGACTTTTTATTTATAAAAACACCGTAATAGCAGGGACTTCTGCTAAAAGAGAGGCGACCAAAATCGGTGCGGTTAAGGTTGCATTGTTTAATAACGATGAAATCCGTTACGAAGTTGCAAGCGCCATTAAAGAAAAAAATCCTTCAAGCATTCTGATTCTGGGCACCAGCGATGGGATGGTAGACAGAATCATTAAGAAACTGGGTTTGCCGGAAATTCCTCAAGACAGTTTGAGAAGAATCAGAATAGAAGATATTACTACTGAGGAAGAACGAGAAACTGCAAGACATCAGCGTGAAGATCTGGGTAAGCACGTTATCCCTGCGCCTTCATTGCAGCTCAAGAGAACTTTTGCAGGATACTTTATGGACCCTCTCAGATTTTTCCGCGGCAAAGACCAGGGGGCTTCTCACGAAAGAACGGTTGTGAGACCTACATACAGCTATATGGGAGAATATTTCATTGCAGAAAAGGTCATCGACGATATCATAACTTGTCTGGCCCGTTTGACTCCGGCTATCAGCAGAGTGATTTATGTAGTACAAAGTTCAAATTCGGAGGCATATCATCTTAAAATCGGAGTAAAAATAAAGAAGGGATACCCTATTTGGGAATCTGCTATAGACTTTCAGCAGAATATAGAAAAAGAAGTTGAAAAGATGACCGCTTTCAATGTTACACAAATTGACATTGAAGTCAGGGGTGTCAATTAGGAGATAATAATGCAATACAGCGTAGATAACATAAAAGACTTTAACACTGACCACATTTTTGACTGCGGCCAGTGTTTTCGTTGGGTAAGACAAGAAGATGGAAGCTACATAGGTCCTGCCATGGGCAAAGTGGCTAGAGTTTCGTATAACGAAGGGACTTTGACCATTGATAATGCGGACGAAAATGATTTTATTCATATTTGGAGGTCTTATCTTGACCTTGACCGTAATTACGGCAGTATTAAAGAACAGCTTTTTGCCTCAGACGAAGCAATGAAAGCGGCCGGTGAGTACGGTTACGGAATCAGAATCCTTAATCAGGACTTCTGGGAAACGGTGGTTTCCTTTATAATATCGCAAAACAACAATATTCCGAGAATTAAAGGCTGCATTGAATCTCTTTGTGAGAATTTCGGTGAATACATAGGCGAATATGAAGGGAAAAAGTATTATGCCGTTCCCACACCTGAAAAACTGTCGTCTCTGACGGCAGAAGATCTTGCTCCTTGCAGACTGGGGTACAGAGCTCCTTATCTGATTAAGATGGCAGCTCAGTTCATCGAAAAAGGAGGTCCTGAAGCGGTACGCCGTGAGATGCTGGAAGCGGAGGATCCTATCCAGGCACTGCAGCAATTCTATGGGATTGGCCCTAAAGTTGCTTCGTGCATTTCCCTTTTCGGACTTGGAAGATTTGATGCTTTCCCTATAGACGTATGGATGCGCAGAGTGATGAACCGTATTTACGGAATTGACGAAAATGATTTGAAAACTATGAAGAAATACGCCGAAGAACACTTTGGCGAGTATGGTGGAATCGCACAGCAGTATCTATTTTACTACATTCGCGGACTAGATATATAGTCGATGAAGATTTAGTGAAATAATGGGTATAACCCCTTGACTTTATTTGTTAAGAGGATATAATAAATAGTGTTAGCACTCCGAACGGGCGAGTGCCAAAATAATGACGAAAAACTTTTATGGAGGTATTATATAATGGTAGGAATCAAGCCACTGGGCGACAGAGTTGCTATTAAAAGAGCTGTTGCTGAAGAAAAGACAATGGGCGGTCTTATTTTAACAAGCTCCGCAAAGGAAGCACCGCAGGTTGCAGAAGTTGTAGCTGTAGGTCCCGGAACAAAGGATGAACCTATGGAATTGAAAGTAGGAGACAAGGTTCTGTTCCCTAAGTACGGTGGCACAGAAGTTAAATATAACGGCGAAGAATTAATCATTATGCACCAGAACGAAATTCTGGCAGTTATCGAATAATCAGGAGGGGAATTTAAGATGGCAAAAGAAATTTACTACGGCGAAGAAGCCAGACGCAAGCTCCAGGCAGGGGTTGACCAGCTTGCAAACACAGTTAAAATCACACTTGGACCTAAGGGCCGCAACGTACTCATCAACAAAACTTTCGGCACACCGCTGATTACAAACGACGGTGTTACAATCGCAAAGGAAATTGAACTGGAAGATGCAGTTGAAAACATGGGCGCACAGGTAGTTAAGGAAGTTGCATCAAAGACAAATGACGTCGCAGGGGACGGTACAACTACAGCTACACTGCTGGCTCAGATTATCATCAAAGAAGGTTTCAAGAACGTTGCAGCAGGCGCAAACCCAATGGAACTGAAAAAGGGTATTCAGGGTGCTGTAAATGTTGCAGTTGAAGAAATCGGCAAGATTGCAAAGCCTGTAGAAACTAAGGAATCCATCGCTCAGGTTGCAGCAGTTTCCGCAGCAGACGAAAACATCGGTCATCTCATTGCAGATGCTATGGAAAAGGTAGGCAAAGATGGCGTTATCACAATTGAAGAATCAAAGAGCCTGGGTACTACTTTAGAAGTAGTTGAAGGTATGCAGTTCGACAGAGGATACTTATCCGCATATATGGCTTCCAATATGGAAAAGATGGAAGCAGTAATGGAAAATCCATTAATCTTAATCACAGACAAGAAAATCAGCAACATTCAGGAACTTATTCCTGTTTTAGAGCAGGTTATGCAGGCAGGCCGCAAACTCTTCTTAATCGCGGAAGACGTAGAAGGCGAAGCTCTGGCAACTCTGGTAGTTAACAAGCTGAGAGGCGTAGTTGACGTAGTAGCTGTTAAGGCTCATGCTTTCGGCGAAAGAAGAAAGGCTATTTTAGAAGACATCGCAATCTTAACAGGCGGTACAGTGATTTCCACAGAACTGGGTTACGAATTAAAGGAAGTAACTTTAGATATGCTGGGAACTGCAGCTACAGTTAAGGTAAACAAAGAAAATACAGTTATCGTATCCGGTGGCGGAGACAAGGAAGATGTTCAGGCAAGAATCGCAGCTATCAGAATGTCTCTTGAAGAAACAGACTCCGAATTTGACAAGGAAAAACTTCAGGAAAGACTTGCTAAACTGGCAGGCGGCGTTGCAGTTATCAAGGTTGGTGCAGCAACAGAAACAGAACTGAAGGAAAGAAAACTGAGAATCGAAGATGCCCTCAATGCTACAAAGGCAGCAGTTGAAGAAGGTATCGTATCCGGCGGTGGTGTAGCTCTGGTTAACACAATCGAAGCAGTAGCGGCTTATGTTGAAACTCTGGCAGGAGACGCTAAGACAGGTGCAGCTATCATCAAGAGAGCTCTCGAAGAACCTGTTAGACAGATTGCTGAAAATGCAGGTCTTGAAGGAAGCGTAGTAGTTGCAGAAGTTAAAAAGGCTGAACTGGGAATCGGATTCAACGCGGCAACTGAAGAATACGTTAATATGATTGAAGCAGGTATTGTAGACCCTGCTAAGGTTACTCGCAGTGCACTGCAGAACGCAGCATCCGCATCTGCAATGCTGCTGACTACAGAAGCAGGCATCGTAGATATCAAGGAACCTGTTCCTCCTATGGCTCCACAGGGCATGGGCGGCATGGGCGGAATGATGTAGTCCATTATTGTTTTTTAAAGACGAGACTTTGTCTCGTCTTTTTTGATGGGATGTGGTATCATATTAGAGGCGTGATAAGGAGGGCATATGAGAAAGAAAGTTATAATTGGTTTGTTAATTATATTAGTGATTCTTATAATAGCACTTTTAATACCGAAGAATCTGGAACTTAAAGGTGATTCGGAAGTGGTACTGAATCTCAATGAAAAATATATTGAAGAAGGAACGAACTTCAAGTCAGAAGTGACTGGAACGGTTGATACCTCTAAAGTGGGAGAGTACACTTTAGTATATAAGAAAGGTAGTCAGGAAGTTACCAGAACAGTATATGTAGTAGATCCATCTTCTTTAGTAGTGGGACTTTATGGCAGCCAAAATACTTTGGTAAGAGAAGGAGACCCGTATATAGAATCGGGGGCCTTTGGTATAGACAAGGAAAATGGACCTGTAACAGAATACAAGATTAATGGAGATGTAGATACACAAACACCGGGTAAGTATGAGGTAACTTATACCTTTAATGTGGGTAAACTTAAAAAGACGGTAACAAGAACTGTCCAAGTAGTGGCAAAAGATGAATTTGAAGCCAATACGGATGGTGTTCCTGTAATGATGTATCATTACGTTTATACTAAAGACAACAGACCTAAGACAGTTAACAGTAACTATATTCTCGACACTGATTTCAGAAAACAACTGGATTACCTGAAAGAAAACAATTATTATTTTCCGAGTTTTGATGAACTGAGAGCTTATGTAGACGGCAAAATTGCTTTGCCTAAAAACAGTGCTATCATCACATTTGATGACGGACAAGCCTATTTTATGCAAAATGGAATTCCTATAATGAATGAATATAAGATTCCGGCAACGGCATTTATTATAGGAACAAAAGGCGCCGGCAAAAACTTATATCCTTACGCAACTGAGTATGTGTCCTTTGAAACTCATTCATACGATATGCACAAAGCAGGCGGATATATAGGTCATGGCGGCATAATAAGCGCAATGAAAAAGGACGAGATAGTCAAAGACCTTCAGAAAGGAATCAAACTTGTCGGCTCAAGCAACGCATTTGCTTTCCCATTCGGTGACATAACTGAAGATGGCAAAAAAGCCGTTGAAGAGGCAGGAATAGATGTGGCATTCTCGACTGTATTCGGCAAAGTAAATGTGGGAGACGATTACAGAACTCTGAAGAGAGTTCGTGTAAACGGCGGAATAAAACTGGAAGATTATATTGATAACTTATAAAAATTAGAGACCCTTACGTTGAAGGGTCTCTTTTCTATTGCATCTGATCTAAAATATAAGGATCTTTGATCTTTGTATCTTCTGCGAAAAGCAGAATCTTTGAGATGATTTCTGCTGTCTTTGGATCTTCGTCAAGGAAAGGCAGGAAGATTCGTCCTCGATGCTGACTGTGGACCGGGAGCACATTAAGCTGATGATGTCCCATCATATGAACCACACCGCTTCCAAGATGGACGCTGTATTCGCCGCGTTTTCCTTCAATAAGAGCATGAGTGCCTTCAATTTTCACATTCTTAAGACCAAAAAGAGAAATATTACACTCGGCAATGACCTTACGCATTTCTATAGTGGAGTGAGTTGCTTCAGGGTCAACACCGCCTGCATGAGCAACGCTGACAGCAAGATCAACATCGCGCATTGCTTCGGAGTAAACGATTTCAGGGACCTCTTCAATAGTCAGAGGCTTAAAGGTCTTTCGGTCAGTGAACTGTACCCATTCCAGCGTCGGTGCTTCCACATCAGATGGTGAGAACCAGTCGGCAAGGGCATACATGGTAACCACAATGTTGTCCTTGTAGAAAACTTTGTTGAGGCCTGTTTCGTGGTCGCATATCCAGCGACGGCCTTTCAGGCACGCCACAGTTTTAGTTGGCTGAATTTGATAACCGGCAAACATACGGGAGTAAGGCTGGTCAATTTCCTCATCAAGCTTAATATACAGTTCTCTGAACACCTGGCGGAAAGGCTGTTTGAAGCCGCTCTGCTGCTGTCTGTTAAAAAAGACCTTTTGCCACTTGCCTAGCGTATTTGTTTTGTAAAGGTCAAATGGATGTGCAACTCTAAGATGACTGTCCGCGTCTAAAGTAAGAATTTCTCCATCTGCATTGACAAAACCGAGATCGTCGGTTACACCGCATACGTTATCTTCTGTAATGTAGACGAGATTATCAATTACAGGGCCTATTACAGGGTTTTGTTTGAGTTCAGTCAGTTCACTGTACATATAGGACTCTCGCTCTTCCATAGCCTGTTCAAGCATCTTGACTGTACGGCTGTATTGGTCGCGGAATTTTTTATTGCTTTCTTTTAAGTCTGCTATATACTGGTTTTTCTTAAGAGAAGCAGGCACCGATGAAAGGATTTTTTCACCTTTGCGTATGATTACCTCAGGCTTGCCGGCCTTTGAGACTTCTATGCGGGCAGCGAAGGTGTCACCCAAATCATACCAATCGAAGTAGCCCTTCAGGGACTTTACCAGTTCCATTTCCATAGCCAGTGTCAAACGTGTGACATCTCTGTATCCGGCATTTATGGAAAGGTTTTTTAGAGCCATATCGCAAGCCTGATTTTCACTGGCTTTGCGCTGTGAACCGAAATTATTTGCTTCCTTGCGGAACTTCTGGATAAATTGGTAACGACGAAGCATATCTTCTTTTCCACTAAGAGGAATCAAAGCATAGCTCATTAAAAGGTCTTTGTTTCGCTTGTCTGAGATTACAGATTCCAGTTCTTCAACACTGACTCTGCCTAAGGCAGCATCGGCATACTTGCGGGCACGCGAGTGTTTGCTGCCGTCGCTGATGTATTTTGCTGCATCGTAGAGCAGCTGGAAACGTTCCTCGCCAAGGGTGTCGTAGGCTTCTTTAAACCAGTCGATGTCGAAGGCTCCCCCAAGGAGTTCTTCTTTTTCAAGAGGAGTATATCTGGCAATCACAGCGAATTTCTTTTCGTTATTGCTGTACTGATCGTTCATGTGTGCCATAAAATAATAGCATCCGCTCTTGAGACCATCATATCCAAGATATTCTTCGATTATATCTATCCATTGAGGTGCGTACATGGCAACTTCAACAAGCCGCTTTTCCTTAATGGAAGTACCCTTGAGCGCGTGCCTTAAGGTTTCTGCAGTGGCTTCCGGTTCAGGATGGCATACGGATATCAGGTGACTCAGGCAGACTTTACGGCTTCCGGAAGAATCGTAGGCCTTATAGTCGCTGCGTTCCAACTTTTCTTTGCCCATAGCTAAAAGAAGCTTAACCAGGTGATTCGTACCGCATACATAACCAATGGATGTTACCGCTTTGGAATAAGGTGTGAGAGAGTCACCTCGCATACATTCCACGCTGACGATGGAATCTGCCACCCTATCGGCTACATCTCGCACATATTTCTCTAAATCAGGGTCATCGAGTCTAAATCTTGAGATAGTATTTTTTAAATATGGGTAGCGTTCGGTTCGGTATAGCATAAACAGATTTTCCAGATTATGTCTTAGATCACCTGAAGAAAGAATACTTTTGTACATTTGACCTTCAGTGATGAGACCGAAAAAGCAAGCACCCACATAATCCAAGGCTTTCAGTGAAAGATTGCGATGATTGTTATAAATCGGATTGTTGCTGTATTCGTACAGTGCTTCGATATTTATAAGCAACTCAAATCGTCTTTTAAATTCTTCCTTCCCGGTCCAGCTCAGTGCAAAGGTGTCCGTGGCAGCTGTAATTATGCCGATGGACAATGGTGTGGCTGTGGTAGTGCGCATTGTTTTCTGCAGTGTACCAAGACCAATCGGAAATTCGAAGGAACCGATTCTTTTGTCATCAGGCACATGACAACAGAGATATGCAGTGACTTTTGCACCGAAATCTCGCTTGAAATCATCATCACAGTAAATCTGCTGAAGAGGACCCAAAATGTCCCTGAAGAAATCACCTCCGGATTTTGCCCATGATCCGCCACGGTTGCCGCCTCGTCCGTATTTATAGCTCGTTGCATCGAAATTGACGATAGGTTTACCGAAAATCTCTTCTGTTAAAGACTTCAAATAGACATTATATGGCTGTTTTAGAGCATCTCCTGTCGGCATCAAGCTGTTCACTATTGCATAAGGCATGAGAGAAAGATACATAGCCATCAGTCGGTCAGGTGCCTTGATTTCTGATTCATAAAACTCTTTCCAGAGGTGCAGAAGAGCCGTACGCTTTTCCGGATCTGTGCTGTATGAAATTATAGGCAGATAGTTATTTGCTCCCAGAAGAACTTTTTCTCCATGGACATTTTTGAACTCGGTGTTTTTGTGTTCATCTATAAAATCATCTAACTTGGTAAAGAGATCTTTCAGCTCATCCGCACTTATTTTGCAGAGAGGATAGTCGGATTTTGGAGCATATATCTTTGGCAGGGTAATGCCATCTTCATCGTTATAAAGGTTATCTTCTGTGGAATTTTGCGGTGAGCTGCCTATAAGCTGGTTGATAAGTATTTGCTCCCGTTCACTTGGATTGGCAAACAACGAAACAGACTTAGCTGATTCCTTTCGAATTGATGAATCTTCATCAAGACTCAACAGGATATCAAGTCCCGCAAGGCGCATTTCTTCACGCTTGTCATTGAGTAATAACTCAATAGACGATTTTAAACCAGAATCGTCTTGTTTTCTTAAAAGACCTATGATGTTTTTTCTCAGGTCTGCTGACTTGAAACGCAGAAGCTCACACATTTTGGTGTATTCTGCGGGTGTAAATCTTTGTTTCTGGGCAATATCAAGAGCTGCCTGTCTTGTGTAACTTTCCTTGTCGCCGAGGGCAGCGATAAGCACATCTCGGCGCTTTGGCGTGTCAGGAACTGAAAGCAGCAGATAGACGCCCTTTTGTCTTGACATATCCTGGCTGTTGAGTTCCTGAAGGTGTTCAGACAGCCAGTCCATTTCATCTTTGTCTTGAAGTCCGTTAGCTATTAGGCACATACGGACGATTATATCGGAACGGTCCAAGGTTGTATAATACCAAGGGAAAAGAAATGGATTAAATTCATAACTCTTATGCTTCATTGTAGTAAGCAGATTTTTGAGAATGTCATAGTGCTTACGGGCGTTTTCTTCGTCTTTGAACCATTTTTGCAGGTTAATCCTGCGCGGCGCGCTGTCAGGCTGGCCATAACCATTTTTGCCTGCAGCTTTGGCAGCTGCCTGATGAAGATCCTGAATATAAGTCGACATAATCGCTGCAGCCATTTCAATGTCAAAATCTTCATTGGTAATTACAGCGTTGGCAACTTTGCGCTGGAAATCCCTATCTTGTATATTACGGTTGAAAAATGCTGCAACGCGTTTTTGCTGGATTGTACCATTTCTTAATATTTCCGCGATTGCCTTCATGGAATCGGTAATTTCATAGATACCAAGCCCCCAAAGGCCAACCAGGACTTGGACGGCGTCATTTGAATCGAGCAGCCTTTGAGGTGCGTTTTTATCCTCAATACATTCCTTCATAAGAGCGAAGGTCTTGTTGGAACTTCTGATAAGGTGGTCAGGATCCAGTATTCCAATCCAGGTTGCCACTGCGCGGTGAACGGAGGAGTATCGCATCAGGTCGTTTTCTTCAATTACATGGAAAACTTCGCAGAAACCCTCGTGAGTACCGCAGTCCATGTTTTCGCATATTGCCTGTCTTGCGCCTTCCTGCAGTCTGGCAGCCAGAAGAAATTGCCCGAGAAGCTTATGAAGCTTACTATTGCTGCTTTTGAATATGCCTCGAATCATATGAGTGTCCAGATATGATGTATTGTTTTCACTTGTAATGATTTGGGCAAGAGTCTCTATGAGCGCAGAATCACCGCCGTCGATATATGCAGCAATCAAGTCTTCGAGACCGTTTTTGGAAATCATATGACCGTTTTTCTTCAAATCAAGTTTTTCTTCATCCATTTGATTCTTAAGATAATCGCTGAGTGAACAACTGAAAACCTGCATCTGGTAAGCAGTTTTTAAAATTGTACGCACTTTAATTATCGGGTCGTAGTATATGGACATTCTGACCGTGCGGCGATCCCAACCTGTTGAATAAGGAAACTTATTCAGTTTATCAAAATAATTGCAAAGTGCTTCCGCACAGGACTTGCTACCTGCGCAGAATTCAACTACTTTAAAGTACTTTTTTCTAAAGAAAACACCGGGGGTCATTTTCAGTGTGTTGAGCTCGTCGAAGAGTTCCTGCATAATTTTGTTTTCCTCGGAATTAAGCTGATAATTGGGGCTTGTTAAAACCTGAAAAACTGTTTTGTTTCGTGTACCGAAAGTAAATCCCGGCTGACGGGATTTTAGGAAATTCTGAAAAAGCTCGGATCTTGTTGTCGAATTATATACCATGGTGTCCTTCCTTTCTACCACATACGTCCTGCCAGCATAGTGAGTTTGACGAAGGTTAAAGTTTCGCTGCCGGTGAGGCTAAGTTTCTCGTCAATATCTTCATATCGTTTATCGTCGATAAATAAGGCAACCAGTCCATCCTCAAAGCTTTGCAGGGCATTTTTGATGGCCGTATCGGTCGAAATATCCTTGTTGCCTTTTAAGTCATCTTTCTTTTTGAAATCTTCTAAGGTTTTCTGTACTGTCATAACTAAAAGCTCTCCAACGGATTCCGGAGCGTGTTCGTATAAAATTATATGGTTTTCTATGGCCGATGCTTTACGGCCCGCCTGTTTGATTTGCACTTTCAGTTCCATAGTCTGCCTCCTTTGTGATAATTATAAATCCCGTCATAAATATTGGCAATTGAGTTTTTAGGATAAAGTTGAAAGAGCCCTTGTCAAAAATCGAAAAATATATTAAAATAGTAAAAATACAAAAATGGGCGATTATGGCTATAACGCCTTATGACATAACTAATTATTGATGCATTTATATATTTAAGGGAGGAAAACAAATGGCTTACTATTTCGAAGAACCATCAAGAACATTTAACGAATATCTTCTTGTTCCTGGATACTCCAGCAAGGAATGTCGTGTTGAAAACGTTTCTTTGAAGACACCAATCACAAAGTTTAAGAAGGGTGAAGAACCTAAGATTACTATGAATATTCCGTTAGTATCTGCTATTATGCAGGCAGTATCTGACGATAAGATGGCTGTTGCACTGGCAAAAGAAGGCGGAATCTCCTTCATTTTCGGCTCTCAGACAGTTGAAAACCAGGCTGCAATGGTTAGAAGAGTTAAGGCTCACAAGGCAGGCTTCGTAACAAGCGATTCCAACTTAAGACCTGACCAGACTCTGGCTGATGTTATTGCCCTTAAGGCTCGTAAGGGACACAGCACAATCGCTATCACTGACGACGGTACAGCTGAAGGAAAGATTTTAGGTCTGGTTACTTCAAGAGACTACAGAGTAAGCCGTATGGATCCAAGCACAAAAATCAGCGAATTCATGACTCCATTTGACAAGCTGATTTACGGCAAGAGCGGAATCACATTAAGCGAAGCTAACGATATCCTTTGGGATCACAAACTCAACGCTCTGCCAATCATCGATGACAATCAGAGACTGACTCATTTTGTTTTCCGTAAAGACTATGATTCACATAAATCCAACCCTAACGAAATTTTAGACTCCGATAAGAGATATCTTGTTGGTGCAGGGGTTAACACAAGAGACTATGAAGAAAGAATTCCTGCATTAGTAGAAGCAGGTGTTGATATTCTTTGCTTAGACAGTTCTGAAGGCTACAGCGAATGGCAGGCAGACACAATTGCCTGGGTTCGTGAAAAGTACGGCGACG
>JAFSHN010000001.1 GCA_017440275.1 Bacillota bacterium
ACCTACAATTCTCGGTGTAATGACTCCACTGAACATTTCCTTCGGTGGTACATCACTGTTAATCGCAGTCGGCGTTGCCTTAGAAACAGTAAGACAGCTTGAAAACCAGATGCTTATGAGAAACTACCAAGGTTTCTTAAAGTAAGCGGAACTAGGAGATGACAAGATGCTTAGAACAATATTATTAGGACCTCCGGGAGCAGGTAAAGGCACCCAGGCAGTAAGAATCGTTGAAAAGTACAATATTCCTCACATTTCCACAGGTGATATTTTCAGAGAAAATATTAAAAACGGAACTGAACTGGGCAAGAAAGCTCAGGAATATATGAACAGAGGCGAACTGGTACCGGACGATCTGGTTATCGAAATCGCAACTACAAGACTTCTTGCAGATGACTGTAAGAACGGATTCTTACTTGATGGTTTCCCTAGAACAGTTTATCAGGCAGAAAAGCTTGATGAATTCTTAGCTGCTCACGATTCAAAAATTGATAAGGTATTAGATATAGCTGTAGAAAAGGAAGAATTAATGACAAGATTAACCGGCAGACGTGTGTGCAAAGCATGCGGAGCAAGTTACCATGTTGTAAACATTCCTCCTAAAAAAGAAGGTATCTGTGATACATGCGGCGGCGAACTGATTCAGAGAGCTGACGACAACGCTGAAACCGTATCCAACAGAATCGAAGTCTACGAAGCACAGACAATGCCTTTAATCGAGTATTACGAAAAGGCCGGAAACATCGCTCATATCGACGGTGCAACAGGACTTGATAATGTCTTCGCTGACATAGTAAAAGCTTTAGGTGAATAAAAATGATCATCATCAAATCAAAACAGGAACTTGACTTGATGCGTGAAGCCGGTAAGGTTACAGGGATTATTCTTAATGAACTCAAAGACCTTATCAAACCCGGAATTTCCACTTTAGATATCGACAAGTTCGTTGAAAAATCCGTTAAAAAATACGGAATGATTGCTGCAGAAAAAGGCTACTGCGGATATCCCGCAAGCGTATGCACATCTGTAAACGAGGAAGTTGTTCACGGAATTCCAAGTAAAAAAAGAATTTTAAGGGAAGGCGATATCGTCAGCGTGGATCTGGTTGTTGACAACCAAGGTTACATGGCTGACGCAGCCAGAACTTATGCAGTGGGCAAAATAAGCGAAAGGGCACAGCACCTTATCGACACTGCGGAAAAAGCATTCTTCGATGGAATAGCTTTTGCAAAGGAAGGCTACAGAGTGTCTGACATCTCTCACGCCATCCAAAAGACAGTCGAAGGTGAAGGCTTCGGCGTAATAAGAGATTTTGTGGGTCACGGTATCGGCAGCGATATGCACGAAGACCCGCAGATCCCAAATTACGGCAAACCCGGAAAAGGCCCAAGACTTCAAAGTGGAATGACCCTGGCCATTGAACCTATGATTTGCGAAGGTGATTGGGAGGTAGATGTACTTCTTGATGACTGGACAGCAGTTACAGTGGATGGCGGATGGGCTGCGCATTATGAAAATACTGTTGTAATTACAGATGGTGAGCCTGAGCTGCTTACCTTGTAGAGTGAAGAAGGAGATGTATTTATGGCGAAAAAAGACGTCATTGAGGCAATGGGAACTGTTGTTGACGCACAGCCAAATGCGATGTTTAAAGTAAAATTAGACAACGGTTTTGAAGTGCTTGCACACATTTCAGGCAAAATTAGAATGAATTATATCAGAATTCTCCCAGGTGACAAGGTAAAAGTTGAACTTTCACCTTATGACCTCACAAGAGGCAGAATTATCTGGAGAGATAAGTAGAAGGGAAGAGGAGGATTTAAAATGAAAGTAAGAGCTTCCGTAAAACCTATCTGCGAAAAGTGCAAAGTAATCAAGAGAAACGGTAAAGTAATGGTTATCTGCGAAAACCCTAAGCACAAGCAGAAACAAGGTTAATAGTTAATAAAATCATTATCAATTCGACCGATACGTAAGTACCGGGCACGTATCACAAAGGTCGTTTCAATTATTTAAAGCGATCCTGTCTATTCGCCCCCGGAATGGCGACGCAAGATAGGGGAAGGAGAAAAAATATGGCTCGTATAGCCGGTGTTGACTTACCAAGAGAAAAAAGAGTTGAAATTGGTCTGACATACATCTACGGTATCGGTAGACCAACATCCCTGGCAATCTTAGAGAAAGCCGGAATCAATCCTGACACAAGAGTTAAGGATTTAACAGAAGATGAAGCTGGTAAAATCAGAAAGATCATCGACGAAGAATATCTGGTTGAAGGTGACCTGAGAAGAGAAGTTTCCCTGAACATCAAGAGACTGATGGAAATCGGTTCTTACAGAGGTATCAGACATAGAAGAGGACTTCCAGTAAGAGGTCAGAAGACTAAGACAAACGCTAGAACTCGTAAAGGTCCTAAGAAGACTGTTGGTAGAAAGAAAAAGAAGTAAAGGAGGTAGGATGTAATGGCTAAGACTGTTAAGAAAGTCGTAAGAAAGAAAAGAAGAGAACGTAAGAATATTGAAAAAGGCCAGGCACATATCCAATCCACCTTTAACAATACGTTAGTTACTCTGACAGACATGGAAGGAAATGCACTTTCCTGGTCCAGTGCTGGTTCCCTTGGTTTCAAAGGTTCCAGAAAATCAACTCCATTCGCAGCTCAGATGGCAGCTGAAGAAGCAGCTAAGGGTGCAATGGAACACGGTTTAAAGACTGTAGAAGTTTATGTAAAGGGTCCTGGTTCCGGTAGAGAAGCAGCTATCAGAGCTCTTCAGACTGCTGGACTTGATATCACTATGATTAAGGATATCACACCAATCCCACACAACGGATGCAGACCACCAAAGAAGAGAAGAGTCTAGGAAAGGAGGAGTAATTTAAAATGTCAAGATATACAGATGCAAACTGCAAATTATGCAGAAGAGAAGGTCAGAAGCTGTTCTTAAAAGGCGAAAGATGCTACAGCGGCAAATGTGCTATTGAAAGAAGAAATTACGCTCCTGGACAGCACGGTCAGGCTAGAAAGAAAATGTCTGACTACGGTTTACAGTTAAGAGAAAAGCAGAAAGCTAAGAGATTCTACGGAGTTCAGGAAACTCAGTTCAGAAACCTCTTTGACAAAGCTGCTCACAAGCCTGGTAAGGCTGGTGAAAACCTGCTGATCGCACTGGAAACAAGACTGGATAACGTAGTATTCAGATTAGGCTTCGCAGCTTCCAGAAAGGAAGCTAGACAGCTGGTAACTCATGGTCACTTCACAGTAAACGGCAAGAAGGCTGACATTCCTTCAATGGAAGTTAAGGCTGGCGATGTTGTTGCTGTAAAGGAAAAGAGCCAGAGCTCTGTTAAGTTCAAAGAAATCAAAGAAATGCAGATCACAGTTCCAGTATGGATGACTGTTGATACTGACAAGTTAGAAGGTAAAGTTGTTGCTATGCCAAGAAGAGAAGACATTGACACTCCAATTGCAGAGCACTTAATCGTCGAATTATACTCCAAGTAAGAACCATGTCAAGAGACGGATTGTATTTGCTTCGCAAATCTCCATCCTCAGGCTCTTGACAGAACCTTGTTACGGGATGTAGCATAAGGCTACACCCGTAATAATAACGTTACTTGCGAAACTTGGAATGAAAGGGAGGGTTTTTTAGTGATCGAAATCGAAAAACCAACAATCAATAAGTTCATTGATGAAGACGGATGCTACGGTAAATTCGTAGTAGAACCTCTTGAAAGAGGTTACGGCACAACTTTAGGAAACTGTTTAAGAAGAATTCTTCTTAGCTCACTTCCTGGTGCAGCTGTTACATCAGTTAAAATCGACGGTATACTTCACGAGTTTTCAACTATACCAGGTGTAAAAGAAGACGTTACAGAAATTATCTTAAACTTAAAGAAACTTGCAGTAAGATTAGACGGAGAAAGCACAAAGAGAGCTATCATCAATGCAGTTGGTCCTAAGGAAGTAACTGCTGCTGATATTATCGGTGATTCCGACATTGAAATTTTCAATCCGGATTTACACATCGCTACTCTGGAAGAAAACGCTACTCTTGTAATGGAAATCAACCTTGCAAGAGGCAGAGGTTATGTTCCTGCTGAACAGAACAAGACTGAAAACACACCAATTTCAGTTATTCCTGTTGACTCCATTTATACTCCTGTAAGAAAAGTGAACTACACTGTAGAAAATACAAGAGTAGGTCAGGTTACAGACTATGACAGACTGGTACTTGAAATTTGGACAGATGGTTCCATCACTCCTGAAGAAGGCGTGTCCATCGGTGCAAAAATCATGCACGAACACTTAAACCTGTTCATCCAGTTAACTGATCTGACAGGTTCAATGGAAATCATGGTTGAAAAGGAAGAAGATCAGAAGGAAAAGGCTTTAGAAATGACTATCGAAGAGCTTGAACTTTCCGTTCGTTCCTTCAACTGCCTGAAGAGAGCAGCTATCAATACAGTTGAAGAGCTGACTCAGAAGTCTGAAGAAGATATGATGAAGGTAAGAAACCTTGGTAAGAAGTCTCTCGACGAAGTAAAGGCTAAATTAGAAGAGCTGGGTCTTGGTCTCAAGCCTAGCGAAGAGTAATGCAATATTAGAGTGAAAGGAGAATCTCAAAATGCCAGGATACAGAAAACTGGGAAGACCTTCTGCTCACAGAAAATCAATGCTGAGAAACCTTGTAACTGATTTATTCAGAGAAGGAA
>JAFSHN010000013.1 GCA_017440275.1 Bacillota bacterium
GCTATTGACCAAGGTTTTATAAAGAGTGTAGATGACTTTGTGATGGACTATTACAAGGATATTTATACTCCCAAAAGAGGGGAACAAACTATATTTAAAGTAACGATCAAACATTTACTTACAATGACAGCACCCTATAAGGGAAAGAGCGAGCCATGGAAAAAGGTTTGCACATCGGAAGATTGGACACTAACAACAATGGATATTTTAGGTGGCCGAAAAGGTATCACTAATGAGTTCAGATATCATACGCTTGGGGTTCAAATTCTTTTGGGAATTATCAGGATTACGAGTGGTATGAATGTGCTTGATTTTGCTAACGAGTATCTTTTTAAACCTTTAGGAATTGCACCAAGAAGCAATGCAGGTTGCGAAAGTAAAGAAGACCAGTTTGAGTATTTAATGAACAAAAATGATCACGGAAAGGTTTGGTTCTTGGACCCGACGGGCATGCCGACTGCGGGCTGGGGCTTATCCCTTTCAGCTTATGAAATGGCACAGATAGGTTTGATGGTGCTCAATAACGGAGTATATAATGATACCCGTATTGTAAGTGAGAGTTGGATAGAAAAGATGACAAAAGCCTATATTTCTACCGACGAGACATTTGGGAATCAGGATTATGGGTTTTTGTGGTGGCTCCCTCATAGAACGAGGGACGTTATTGCTGCCATTGGTGATGGCGGTAATATTATATATGTTGATAGAAAAAATCAAATTGTGGCAGCCATCACTGCACATTTTAAGCCTATGGTTTTTGATAGAGTGGAATATATTGAAAAAAATATTGTTGAAGCATTTGAGTGAGTTTGCAAGACTGCAGCAACACAACTAACACATTACGGTTTTCGTAATTTGGTTAACAATTCCATTACACTGTTATCATAATAAAAGGAGGAAATCCCCATGAGTATCACACAAGAGTTTTACGATAATTTAGCTGTTCATTATAACAAACTATTCCTCGATTGGCAGGAAACAACTAAAGAACAGGCTGTGATTTTAGATAAAATCTTTTCTGACAACGGATACAGCAGGGAAGCACGAGTTCTGGATTGTGCATGTGGCATAGGTACACAGACAATGGGACTGGCTTCGCTGGGATATAATATGGCGGGGTCAGATATAAGCAGCAAAGAAGTGATTGAAGCCAAGTGGGAAGCCATCAGAAGAAATCTGGAAATCAGATTTGAATTTGCGGATTTTTGTAATCTGGCGGATCGTTTTAAAGAAAAGTTTGACATTATAATTGCGATAGACAATGCATTGCCTCACGCATCATCAAAAGAGATGCTAAAAAAAGCTGTTGAAAGCATCGTTGACCGTTTGGAAGAGGGCGGTATGTTCGTTGCCAGCATCAGAGATTATGATGAATTATTAAAAACTAAGCCACCTTATTCACCTCCGTATATTCATAAAACCGAGAACGGACAACGCGTATCTTTCCAAACCTGGGAATGGGAAGGTGAAAAATATAAGCTGGTACAGTACATTATTGAAGACGAGAAAGATCTGACAATCAACAAGTTCGAATGTGAGTACAGGGCCACCAGAAGAGCGGAACTAACAGAGTTATTAACAGCATGCGGATGTAAAACTGTTGAATGGAAGTTCCCGGAAGAAACGGGTTTCTATCAGCCTATTGTTATTGCAAAAAAGTTTTCAGAAATTTAATTAAAAAAAGTGAAAAAAGGCATTGACTTTATTCGGATAAAGTGGTAAAGTAAAAGTACCTTAAGAATAGGAGGTACGGACCGAAGAAAAATTAACTTAATTTCTAGGATAAAATTTTAAGAAAGAGATGGTGCCTGTAATGTGTTTGAAAGAACCTAATTAAGACCCGTTCGAAGTAGTAAAAATATTTCGAACGGGTTTTTTATATGGTATAATATGTATAAACAAGCATTTGTACAAAGGAGGCCTCATTGCTGACTATATTTCACCATTCATTTTCTGCAGTATTGCGCTGGTGATTTGCCTTAAGGTGGCAAAAGACAAATAGGCAACAGCGGGTTGCTTTTCAAAACGTGAGCCTCAAGATATAATACTTGCGAGGTGATGAACTAATGGATACAAAAGATATTATTCTTGAACTCAGAACGAAAAAGGGAATGTCCCAGGATGACTTGGCGGAAAAGGTGTTTGTCACTCGTCAGGCAGTTTCACGCTGGGAAAATGGTGACACAATACCAAACACTGAAACGCTCAAATTATTATCTAAATTATTTGACGTTTCCATCAATACCCTTCTCGGATCTCCCAGAAAGCTTGTCTGCCAGTGCTGTGGTATGCCCCTGGAGGATTCCGATATAAGTAAAGAGACGGACGGCTTTTTTAATGAAGAATACTGTAAATGGTGTTATGCAGACGGAGAATATATGTATCACGATATGGACGATTTGATTGATGTCTGCGTTAACCATATGGCAAATGAACATTTTACGCCCGACCAGGTTCGAGAATATATGAAAGATATGCTCCCAAAACTCGATTATTGGAAAAAATACAAAAATCTTGCCGGTGCTGAAAAATTTGAAGAATTTAAAAGTAAGCTTATAGAAGAATTTAATGCTTTGAACATAGAGGGGATGCCGAAGGTAAAAAGCCTTAATGCTCTCGTGGGAGCATATATTAACATGGAATATCGTCTCCCTAACGGAAAAACCGTAAAGTTCCTCGACGATAATACAACTTATCTTGGGAATCAGCTTGAATCCGAGTTCGGGGGCAATAGATGCTTTGGGATTGCGGCCAATATGGACTTTTTGTTGGTGTGTACATACGAAGAAAAGGGTGAAAATCCTGAGCTGGTAGTATATAAAAAGAGATAAAAATGATTGAATATGAAAGATAACGAAGAAGTGGCTGTTAACAAAAAGTGTAATAGCCACTTCTTCTTGTTGGTGGTATAATGTGATTATCAGATAACAATCCTTGACAGGAGGAATTACAAATGAAAAAGACAGTTTCGGAACAACTTTACGAAGAATTTTTAGATAATTATAAACTGAAAAGAGGTCTGTATAATCACGCTCTCGAACTATCAAAACCCAATTTTGTTGAAGTAGATAAGCTGCAGAAACTGGTATTTCAAAAGATAGAAATTCCGGCTACTATGGCTACAAAAAACGGCACTATATTCAACACCAAATTAAATTTAGCAAAGCTCGAAGCTGAAAAAGCAGTAAAAGACATAGTTAGAAGACACAGAACATTCCGTATGGACGGAGATGATGTGGAGAGATTATGTGATTTTATGGAGCAGGAAGTTTTAAATAAGCTTCTTTGGCCTTTCCATCTTTTAACTGTGGAAGCAGAGCTGGAGAGAGAACAGTTTTTCCCGATTGCTCACGAGATGGAAAAGATTGTGCAGCAGGTATTTGAGATTATAGACAATTTCTATAATGCCTTCTTCCAGAGTGAACAGAATATCCAACAGCGTGCAAAAGCCAATATGGAGAGAATGGACAGACAGACCGATGCATGGGCAGCTAATGCTCCGGTACGTGTCAGAGGGAATATCAGAGAACTGGGAGGACACTTACATATCTATGCAAATGTAGAGTCCACAGTAACACCGGGAATGATTACCGCTGATTATCAGGTTAACGAACTCGTTGCAAACCAGGATGCTAAGAGAGAAAGCATAGAAAACCAAAAATCTCTGCTTGACTATCTTGAAAGATCATTATTGGAAGTGGTTGACGGATATATTTCTTGTTGGTACGACTGTCTTGAAAACAAGCTAAATAAAGTTGTCGGAAAATGCGTATTTGGTCCAAGCGTATATTTACAAATTGCAAATGTAAGACCACATATAAAGGAAAATGCCAAAAAATTGTTTACGCGCTTTTCCAATGATGATGACTTTGCGCACATAGAATACTTTCTGCGTTTCTATGGCTATGATATGGATGACTTGTTCGGCCAGAAAGTAGCGATGGATATGTATAACGGCTATGTGAGAAATAAAGAAATCGATGAACTTGATTTTTATAATAACTTTTATTGCTATTTCTACGGCGTAGAGCATGCCATAGAGTATGAGCCTCTTTTCAAAAGATTCAAAGAATTATTAAAGGATCAGACCAGAAAGATGTGCGAAAAGCGATATGAAAAAGACAAGGAAAGCTACACTGATGTATACTGCGACCGCATATTGGCACCAACATATAGATTACTTGATGCTATCCCGGGTCTTGATAATAAACACAGAAGATATTTGTCCAACGCGTGCCATTATATCTTTTATGATGTAATGGGAGATACTAACTTCCGTGATATTTATGACGAAAAAAATGATGATTTCTTCTTCGACTGGAGTCCGGAAGAATAAACATCATTGTATGAGGATACCAAATCATAAATGTAAAAAAATGTAAAATTTTACTTGCAAAAGTTTGGACTACTTTGATATAATAGTTAAAAATAAATAAGCAAGGTCTTATCCGGCCGGGCTACACACGGGCATAAGCGTGCGAGGATGATTACAGTGAATACTGTAGTTGTTTTCGCACGTTTTTTGTTTTGGAAAGGAGAGAAAATGAAATTTAAACAGTTTATGAGGGACACAGAAGAAGCAGTACGAAATGAGATCCCGGAGGTACTGAGAGAAGAAATAACAGTTGAAATCATTGAAGTTATGAAAACAAATGATGAGATTCTGCATGGTCTGAGAATGAACATACCCGGAAAAAACAGTATGCCTACAGTTTATCTGGAGGATTGTTACAAGGAGTTTAAGAATGGTATGGATTTAAAAAAAATAGCTGAAATGATTATCGAATTATCGGTAGAAGCATACAAAAATGCACCGGAATATGCGGATATTTCTTTAGAATATGAAGACATCAGAGACAATTTGATTGTTCAGCTTCTGGATGGGGATATGAACAGCGAGCATCTGAAAGAACTGGTATATAAATCTGTGGGTAATGGATTCGTGATGATTGCTTATATCGTCATTTCAGAGGCGGATGGAAATTGTATGAGAACTGCTGTCACCAAGTCTATGGCAGAACAATTTGGATATGATGTGGATGCCGTAATGGATGTTGCTTTGTTGAATACTATTGAGCGTTTTGAACCGGTTTTTTGTGATTTAGCCGATTTATGTGATACAGGGAAGGCTCATCGATTGTTGAATCCAATGAATGAAGAGTTTGAAATTGCACCTGATCGGGGAATGTATTTTTTGAGCAATTCGTTATATAGGGATGGTGCCAGTGCTTTGTTTTATCCGTTTGTAGCGGAACGTATCGGTGAACTTCTTGACGACAATTATTATGTGCTTCCATCAAGTCTTCATGAGGTGATTATTGTTCCGGCAAGTACGGGATTAACCATTGCTGACATGAAAAATATGGTTAAAGATGCAAATTGCACTGTAGTTGATAAGAGAGATATATTGAGTAACAAAGTTTTGCTTTATGACAGAATCAGTAACAATCTCTTTATTACAGAATAAGATAGGAATAAAACAAAATAAGAAAAAATTATGGAATCTTTGGTGATAATATCACGGAAAGATCCTTTTATTTCGGGCATAATAAAGCTACAAAAGAAAAGAAAGAGAGGGCGAGACAATGTCAGCTATTAATATCAATAAAGAAAATTTTGAAAGTGAAGTTTTAAGATCAGATAAACCGGTACTGCTTGATTTCTGGGCACCATGGTGCGGACCTTGCCAAATGGTTCTTCCGATTGTTGAAGAAATCGCAGTGGAAAATCCACATATCAAAGTGGCAAAGGTGAATGTACAAGAGCAGCGTGAACTGGCGAAACAGTTCAGAGTGATGAGCATCCCGGCACTGTTCGTTATGAAAGACGGCAAGATTGTCAACCAGGCACTGGGGGCAATGCCAAAACAGCAAATTTTAAACTTGATATAGGTGTACAACATAATATACAAAATTCAGTAAACGGTCGCTTCTTGAGAGGCGGCTGTTTTATTTATGGCATATACAATGCAAAAGTGTTAAAATACTAAAAAGGAGATTTGCAATATGGAATATAAGGTTATAAATACAAAAGGTATTATTTATATAGAACCTATACCGGGAAGCAATGAATGGTACTGGGGAACGGACTACGCCTGGGGCGATTTGTACGAAGTAGAGGATTCCATTGCGGAAGGTTACGAAACAAAACCCAACAGATTAATTTTTGTTAAGTATCCTGAAGGAGAATTATGTGAACCTGTAAAGGCATCTAAAGGTCAGTACTTTGATAGACCTATTTGCAGTGACGGCAAAATTTATTTTTTAATGGTAGATTTTTTGAAAAAAGAAATCTGGATTTACAAGGCTTCGGAAGATTTGTGCGATGCCCAAAAGTGTGCAATCATCGATTTGAGCGAAGTTAAAAACTGCTATAATCTGCATCTGGCGAATTATCCGCTGATGTTGATTCGTCAGGGCAAAGAAAATGTGTTTGAAGAAATATGGCCAAACAGGACTTCATTTTCAATCGGAGAAAGAGAGGCTTTTTCACATAGAGACGGAGAAAAATTGTATTTTTCGTGCTGGAATGAAGATGAAGAGGATAACTATAGCGAAGAGGTAATCGTGAGAGCTTATCCCGAAGGCAGAGTTGTTGAAAGACTTGATGGATCTTTAATTGAACTTCCAAACGGAGAAAAATGGGTTTTAAAATAGGCAGTGATATATGGTATAATATTATGTCAATTACGTACTCGAGGAGGCAAACATGACTGAATTATTAGCTCCGGCAGGAAATATGGAGGCTTTGAAGGCTGCAATTGCAAGCGGCTGCGATGCAATATATCTGGGCATGCAAAAGTTTGGCGCCCGCGCATATTCGGAGAACTTTGACTACGAAGCGCTTAAGGAAGCGGTGGACTATGCACATTTAAGAGATGTGCTCATTTATGTTACAATGAACACCATTGTTTTTGAAGCAGAAATTGCAGAAATGAAGGAACAGCTTCATAAGCTCAATGAAATCGGCGTAGACGGAGTCATCGTACAGGACCTGGCGGTGTTTGACTATATTGTAAACAACTTCGAAGATATGGAAGCCCACTGTTCCACACAGATGGGTCTTGATGATCTGGAAGGGACGCTGCTTTATAAGGAACTGGGAGCAAAAAGAGTGGTGCTTTCCAGAGAAGTACCTATGGAAAAAGTTAAAGAAATCAAGAAAATTGCACAGATTCCTATTGAAATTTTTGTTCATGGCGCTCTCTGCGTATCGTATTCCGGCAACTGTCTTATGTCCGGTCTTATCGGATACAGAAGCGGTAACCGAGGAAGATGTGTAGGCTCTTGCCGTAAGCCTTATGAACTGATTAACACTACAACAGGAGAGTCTTTGGGCGAAAGCTATATTCTTTCCACAAAGGACTTGAACACCATAGACTATATTGAAGACCTGAAAGAAATTGATTCTCTCAAGATAGAAGGCAGAATGAAAGAACCTGCTTATGTTGCCAACGTGGTTTCAAAGTACAGATCGGCCATTGACGGAACTTTGACTGCAGAAGACCAGGATAATCTGAAAAAAACTTTCAACAGAACTTTCACTAAAGGCTATCTTTTCGGTGAAGATCAAAAGGACATAACCAATATTCAAAGACCAAACAATTTTGGCTATGAGATTGGAAAAATTACTGCTTTTTACAAAGGAATGTATGAAATCACTCTGAACAAGGTTTTAAACCAAAACGACATCATAAGAATCGACCATGAGGGTGAAGATGTTAACCTTTCCGTTGTGAGACTTTACGACAGAGAAGATAATCTCATCAACAAGTCTGACAGCGTATGCTACATAAAGATTAAGGAAAAACTTTCTGTAGGTGATATCGTATATAAGACTAAGGATTATAACTATTACAAAGAGCTGGAGGCGAGCATTGACAAGGAATTCAGACGATTTGAACTCAATGCGCGTGTATATGCATATCCGGGTTCTAAATTGGTTGTAGACGCTGATGGCCTCGGACAGCACGTCCTTTACGAAAGTGAAGAAATTCTTGAGGAGGCAAAGAATAATCCTACAACAAAGGAACAGGTTGAGAAACAGTTTGCCAAGCTGGGAGACACAATTTTCTTCCTGAATAATTTGGACTTTGAAGAGTGTAATGCTTTTATTCCGGTGAAGATGCTTAACAACGCAAGAAGAGCAGTGGTGCAAGCTCTTTATGATGCTAAAATCGAGAGCAAGGCCAAGGGAATGAAAGAACCGAAAGCAAAAGAGAAAATCGCTTTTGAGCCACAAAAGCCTTATTTGACAGCTGCAGTAAACACCAAAGAACAATACGAGGCCTGTCAGAAAGCCGGTATCGAAACCATATATTATAACAATATCGTAAGAAGAAATCAGATTGAATACGCTCCTCGTGACGGGGAACTTTTGGTGGGCGGTTACGGAGGACTCTATTATTACAGAGACAAGAATCCGTTTATTACGGATTACTCACTCAATGTTGTAAACTCCACCAGCGTATACGAACTTCATAGGCTGGGAGCAAAGAGAGTGACACTGTCTTATGAACTTAATGCCAAGCAGATTGAAGATTTAGTCGAAAGTTATTATGATGCCAACGAAGGCTATCCATCGTTGGAAATGATAGTTTACGGTCGTGCACCACTTATGTTCACCAAGTATTGTCCATTGAAAAAATTCAATCAGTGCGGCAAGTGCCGTAACAACTGTTACGAAATTAAAGATGAGTACGGCACATTCCCTATACTTTCACATGAAGATCACACCACAACAATCCTGAACGGTAAAATTCTCAATCTTCTCGATGAAATGCCGTTTATTGAAGGAGTGGAAGCTTTCAGACTCAATTTTACAATCGAATCTGCTGAAGAAGTTTCCAAGGTAGTCAAGGCTGCCAAGGCAAAACTTGAAGGCAAGTCAGATAAAATCCTCTTTAATCAGGAAACTGATACCAGAGGACATTTCAACAAGGAAATTATTTAAGAAGAGAGGAAACGAAATGATTAGAGTAGAAAAACTATCTTATGGTTTTCCTGCAAAAGATTTATACAGAGACATTTCATTTGATCTGGAAACAGGACAGCATGCGGCTTTGATCGGCAGCAACGGCTGTGGCAAATCCACTTTGGTTGATATGCTCATCGATCCGGAAAAGTATCTTTTCGACGGCAAAATCATCAGGGATGAAAACTGTCGTATTGGATATGCCAGTCAGTTCAGCGTCAGAGATAAGGCGCAGGAACGTACTGTTTTTGAGTACTTGAGTGAGAGATTTCTCAAGGTTCAGCAGGATATTGCTGATATCTGCGAAGAAATGGCTGTTGCAGAAGATATGGAGGCTGCATTTGCCAAGTATCAGGCACTTCTTGACCTGAATGAGGCAATGGATGGCGATAATTATGAAAACCATATCAAAAAACAACTTTATGTGGCAGGCATGACAGAACTTGCGGACAACCAGCTGAATCAAATCAGCGGAGGCGAATACAAGCTGCTGCAGATTATGAGAGAGATGCTGTTATCACCTAATTTGTTAGTGCTGGATGAACCTGATGTTTTTCTGGACTTTGCCAACTTAAACAGCCTTTGCAAGCTGATTAACGAATACAAGGGCACTATGCTTGTAGTTACTCACAACAGGTATTTGCTAAACCACTGTTTTGACAAGATTCTGCATCTTGAAAACTGTGATCTTCAGGAATATGAAGGCACCTATACCCAGTACCGCTGTTCCATCCTGAGAGAAAAACTAAGACTGAAACTTCAGAATATCGAAGAACAGGAAGAAATTGCCCGTACAGAAGAAATGGTGGCTATCCTGCGTAAGCGCGCAACGGATATGGTCAATCCTGTAATCGGCCAGTCTGTAAATGCCAAGCAGACACAGCTTGATCGTCTTTTGGCAAGACAGATTAAGCCGCCTTTTATTGAAGTGCGTGAGCCTGCAATAACGCTGCCGGTTGTTGAATCTGAAGGCGGAGAAGAGGCTGAAAATGAGGTGTCAACGCCTGTTTTAGCAATTGAAAAATATCAGGTTGCTTTTGACAAAGAACTGCTTCAAAATGTCAATTTCGAGCTTATGAAGGGAGAAAAAGTGGCCATTGTTGGTGCCAACGGAACAGGCAAGACTACCTTGATTCGTGACATTTTAAAGAATAACAATCCTGCAATAAAAATTGATGAGGATATAAAATATGCTTGCCTTTCACAGCTGCAAGGCGAATTGGCGGGCGAGGACAAAACTGTTTATCAGTTAATGCAGGACGCAGGATTCGGTACAAAAGAAAGTATAAAAAAATATCTGTCCGGCTACTGCTTGGAAACTGACGTGGTAGACCAGAAAGTTGCACAACTTTCCGGCGGTGAGCAGAATTTGCTGCAGATTGCCATTATTGCGGCCTCTGATGCAGAATTTTTGATTCTCGACGAGCCTACAAGTCATCTTGATATTTATGCTCAGGTAGCACTGGAAAGAGCTATTGCAGATTACAAGGGAACCGTCCTTATGGTAAGTCATGACTTCTATCTGGTAGCAAACTGCGCCGATTACGTGCTTCTGGTGGAAGACAATACTGTGCGCCGTATGCGTGCGAGAAACTTCCGAAAGATGGTATACGATAAGTACTTTGATTCAAGGTATCTTGAAGTCGACAGGAAAAAACAGGAACTTGAGGCTTCCATAACACAAGCCTTCAAGAAGAATGATTTATCTGCAGTGGATAAACTGTGTGCACAGCTTGAAGAGGTAAGCAGCTTATGATAATCGGTATTGTGTGCGCCGTAGAAAGAGAAGCGGCTCCGTTTTTACCTTTAATTGAGGATTTAAAAATGAGTGAAAAATCTATGCTTAGGTTTTTCCAAGGAAAAATAAAAGGTGCAGAAGTGGTGCTGGTAACTTGCGGGGTATGCAAAGTAAATGCGGCCATTGCAGCCCAGATTTTGGTGGATACATATAAGGTTGATGTCATTATAAACGCAGGAACTGCCGGTGCGATGGATGAAAACCTTAATATTCTCGATGCTGTCATTGCAACGGAAGTGACCTATCACGATGTTTCAAATGACATATTGACGAAGAATCATCCAAAGATGGATGATGTATTTTTCAAAACTGACGAGAAAATGATTACGGCTTTCCGCATAGTTGCAGGAACCATCAAAACACCCGGAAAACTTGTCTTCGGACGAATGGTTACAGGAGAAAGTTTTATAGATCAAGATGGCAGAGATACAATCAATGAGCGATTTGCACCAATGTCAGTTGATATGGAAACTGCAGCGATTGCACATGTTTGTTATGTTAATCAAGTTCCATTTGCAGCAGTAAGATGTATAACCGACACTGCAAAACAAAGTGGCATAGAAGTTTTTGAGGACAATGTGGCAGCGGCAGCAGATGTGGCTAGAGATGTGACTGTTTCTCTGCTGGATGAATTCACAAGAAGGTAAAATATATCTTAACGATTCCTAAACACGAAATGATAAAGTTTAACGCAAACTTAATAATTATTAAGATATAATAAAGATGTGGGTATGTACCACATCTTTTTTAATTATTACGCAGATTTTTCGATAAGCTGCATATAATAGTAGGTGTGAGAGGAAATAACTATGGAAAATATAAAAAAATCTATTAAATGGGTCTGCTTCTGGGTAGGAATGGCAGCAATATGTAATCTGATTGTATTGTTTACTATGGGAAAGGACCTTGCGCTGCAGTTTACGGCAGGTTATCTTATTGAACTTAGCCTGAGCATCGATAATCTCTTTGTGTTTATAACCATATTTTTAGGATTTGGTATAAGAGACAAAGCACAGCACAGAGTGTTGGGATACGGAATTATGGGGGCAATAGTTCTGCGATTTATCTTTATTTTCTTTGGACTTAAATTGGTATCCTCTTTTGAGTGGTTGCTGTATATTTTTGGAGTAATTCTGATTATAAATGGAATTAAAATGATGCGAGGCGGTGAGGAAGAAACAGATCCGCACGACAGCAAAGTTATCAAAGCGGTAAGTAAAATTCTTCCTATGACGATGGAATTTGAAGGCGATAGATTCATGGTAAAAAGAGACGGCAAAATGTTGTTTACCCCTTTGTTTGCCGTTTTATGTCTGGTAGAATGTTCAGACATAATTTTTGCTATCGACTCAGTTCCGGCAGTATTTTCAGTTTCACAAAACCTGCTTGTAGTATATACATCCAACATTTTTGCAATTTTAGGTTTGAGACAGTTATATTTTGTACTTGCACATCTTCAGGAAAGATTTAAATATGTAAAGTACGGTGTCAGCTTGCTGCTTATGTTCACCGGCTTGAAATTACTGGGATTAATGTTTGATTTCCATATTTCAACAGCAGTTTCTATAGGAATCATACTTTGCGTAATTGTAGGAAGTATCGTAATTTCTATGATTCTATCAAAAAATACAAAACAATAAATTTGCAAAAAATGCTCTGTGCTTATTGCACAGAGCATTTTTTATTATACCAAATTAATAATTTCCGAAACGACTTCCTCAACGGTTTTTCCATCGCCGTCTATGACAACGTCGGCGTGTTTTTCGTACAAAGGAATACGCTGATTATAAAGATCTCCAAGTGTCTGACCTTTTGCGAGAGTCACGCCGCGGGTTGTGATATTGTTCAGTCTCTCAAGGACAGTTTCAAGGGAAACTCGCAAATAAACCACAACACCTTTTTCTTTGAATTTTTCAATGGCTTTATCAAAGTAGATGGAGCTTCCTCCGGTAGCAACCACATAATCGACCTTGTCAAAGTCCAATAACACTTGTTCTTCAACATGATGAAAATAGTCATTGCCTTGAGTATCGATGATTTCCTGCAGGGTTTTGCCCTCGCGCTGCTGAATTAAAATATCAGTATCGACAAATCCTTTATTCATGGTTTTTGCAAGGATTACGCCTACTGTGCTTTTGCCGCAGGAAGGCATACCTACTAAAATTATATTTTTCATATTATAAACTCTCCAATAATTACAGATTATCTTTTATTCTAACATATATCATCAAAAAGAAAAACATGATATAATATAAATAATCAGACAATAAGGAGGTAGCTTATGAAATATGAAATTAAAGGCGGCGATCTGCCGGTTGTAATTTGTCAGCTTGACGCAGGTGAAACTATTGTTACAGAAAGCGGTTCTATGAGCTGGATGGACAGTAATGTGGAAATGGATACAAAGGGCGGCGGTGTAGGTAAAGTTTTCGGAAGAATGTTTGCCGGAGAGTCACTTTTCAGAAATGAATATACTGCTGTAGGAAGACCGGGCAGTATTGCATTTGCTTCTTCCTTCCCGGGTTCAATTATGGCAGTTGAACTTCAGCCGGGCAAAGAAGTAATTGTTCAGAAAAAAGCGTTCCTTGCAGGTGAACAGGGCGTTAATCAGGATATTTATTTCCAGAAAAAATTTGGAGCAGGCTTTTTCGGCGGTGAAGGTTTCGTAATGCAGAAACTTTCAGGCAAGGGAATTGCTTTTGTTGAAATCGATGGCGAAGCTATTGAATATCATCTTGAAGCAGGTCAGTCAATGATTATCAATTCCGGTTATCTGGCAATGATGGATTCCACCTGTACGATGGATGTACAGACTGTAAAAGGTGTAAAGAATATGTTCCTGGGCGGCGAAGGTATCTTCAATACCGTCGTAAAGGGACCGGGCAACATCGTTATTCAAACTATGCCGGTACATAAACTGGCTCAGGCTATTATACCGTATATCCCAATGCCTTCAGATAAATAAACGATACAAAGGAGAACCTCAATGAACATTTCAAAGAAAGCAACAATAGCAATAATATTATTGGTAGTTTTGGCAATGGTGTCCATGTTTGTAGTAGGTCCATATGTGTCTTCCGCTGAAAATATGAGCGGTATCATCGAAAGTCTTGACGACAAACAGGGTACTGCTATGAAGATGACAGTAGTAACTACTGCTATTTCTGTAGGTGCATCATTTATACCGGGCGGAGATGCTTTTGCAAAAACTCTGTCAGATTTGAACACCTGTATGATTATTGTTCTTTGCGTGATTTTCCTTGAAAAATATTTGCTCACATTGCTGGGTGCAGCAACCTTTAAGGTAATTATCCCTGTAGCAGCAGTACTTACAATTGCAGCAATCGTTATGAACAATGACAAGGCAAGAAATGCAGCAGCCAAGTTTGCCATCAAACTGGCTATTTTGGGGCTTGGCATATTCATTGCGATTCCTGCAAGCGTTTGGGTTTCAGATATGGTTTACGATACATATGAAGCATCTATCCAGCAGAGTATGGAAGAAGCTGAAGAAACTGCAGAAACAGTAGAGGGTGCGGAAAATCAAAATGCATTCGAAAAATTAGCTTCCAAATTAAAGGGCGGACTGACAGGTCTCATCAACGATATTGGTGAAAAAATCAATAATTTGGTTGAAACGACAGCTATAATTTTAGTTACCACTTGCTTGATACCGATATTGACAATGTTGTTCATATTCTGGCTTATCAAGCAATGCCTCGGCGTCGATATTAAGCCTCCGCTTCCACAACTGAGAAGTACACAGAAGAAGCTGGTATCTAAGACCGAAGAGGAACCGCTTCTTACAGACGGAGAATAAACTATGCTTAAAAAGATAATGATTGCAGGTTTTCTTGAGCCTGATGAAAGATATGAAAACTACGCAATGGCTATGGAGAAACTGGGAGCAGAGCCTTTCGTTTCTTTAGACATAGCAGATTACGATAAAGCCGACGGGCTTATTCTGCCGGGAAGCAGACAGGATATGAACCCGAAACTTTGGGGAGCTGAAGATGAGTGCTCCAATGACATCAACGATGATCTGGATGCTGTGCAGTGGGCACTTATGGAAAAGGCAGCTGCTGACGGAAAGCCTGTTCTTGGAATCTGCCGTGGTATGCAGTTTATAAATGTATTCTTTGGCGGAACGCTGATACAGGATTTGCCCGACGCAGAGGCTCACAAAGCGGCACCAAAAGGCGAACCTGAAAACTGCCATAAGCTGTTCACTGTAGAGGAAACTGCACTTTATGAATTGTATCCGGTAACAACAGAGGTTAATACAAGACACCATCAAGGCGTAGGGTGCATCGGCGATAAACTTAAGGTTTCTGCACTTTGGATGGAAGGTATGATGCCGGTTATGGAGGCAATAGAACATAAGGAATTGCCGATTATAGGTGTTCAGTGGCATCCGGAGAGAATGTATCTTTACGGAGATGAACAGCAGCAAGCTGATGGAGAAAAACTGCTGAAATACTGGCTTGAGAGGATTTAAAGATGATAGTAAATATTGAGTTTCTGGACAAAGATCCTATAGAAAACGTAATAACATGTCTGAATTATAAAGTAGACAAAGTGATTTTTTTCGGCAGTGAGGATGAAATCAGCGAAAAAAAAGAGTCTACAGACCGTTTCCTCAAAAGGTATTGCAGCGTAAAAGAAACGGAATTCTACCCCCTTTCCAAGACTAACCTTGAAGAGATTCTTTTCGCTATGGATAAGGTAGTTGAAACGGAAAGAACTGCCGGAAATCAGGTATTTTTTGATGTTACAGGCGGAGAAGGACTGATGCTTGTAGCATTTGGCATACTATCAAGAGAAAAAAATCTTCCAATGCACATGTTTGATGCAGCAAAGGGCTGGATGTACGAACTGAACCGTGAAGTAAAGCCGACTATGAGCGAGGCTGTGTCTAAACATAAGGTGGAACTCAATATTGAAAGATATATAGAAATGCATGGCGGTGTTGTGAATCATTCCATGCAAAAGGATACCAAGAGTCTGGAAGACCCGGAATTCACAAAGGATGCCGACAGGCTGTGGAACATTTGCAGCAAATATCAAAAAACCTGGAATGTTTTCTCTGAATTTTTGAGAGAGTATTGCCAGCCGGATGCTAATCTTTATGTAGTACTTGATATTCCTGCAGTGACTGCGGAAATTAAGAAAAAAAGAAAATTCGGTAAGAAAGAAATTAAAGAAATCTTTAAATCCTGCGTTGGAATCGGTGTTTTTGAAGATATGTACAACACCGGAGATACTTGTTCTTTCAGCTATAAGAGTGCCAGAATCAAGGAGATACTTTGGGATGCGGGAAGTGTACTGGAACTTCATACATATATGGAGGAACGCAAGAATGCTACAGACTGCAAGGTTGGAGTTCATATCGACTGGGACGGCACTATATATGGAGGCTGGGGCAAAGATACGGTAAACGAAATCGACGTATTAACGCTGAATGGTTATATTCCTACATTTATTTCCTGCAAAAATGGCAATGTGGATCAGATGGATCTTTATGAGCTGGATGCGGTGGCGACACGTTTCGGCGGTAAATATGCCAAAAAAGTCTTGATGGCGCCGCAGGGTATGAACAAAGCACATAGAAAAAGAGCTGAAGAAATGGGAATCGAAATTCAAGGCGACAGATAGGTGAAAAAGATAAGAATAGGAATTATTCTCATTTTTTGATATTTGACGATATAAATTGCTCAAACGGGGTAATATATATATAAATTTAAAGAGGAGGACAAAACCATGAGATTAAAAGATAAAGTAGCGGTTATAACAGGCGGGAGCAGAGGAATTGGATTTGCAACTGCGGATGCTTTCTTAAGAGAAGGTGCAAAGGTTATCATCTCTGCAAGCTCAGAGGAGTCCGTTAAAGCGGCTGTAGAGAAGCTGAAAGAAAAATATCCGGAAAGAACGGTAGACGGAATCAGTCCTGATTTAAGCAGTCTTGATTCAGTAAGAGAGGCTTTTGGAGAGATAAGCAGAAAATACGGATGTGTGGAAATTCTTGTGAACAATGCAGGTGTTTCCGAAAGTACTCCGTTTACAGAATATACAGAAGAACAATTCGACAAGGTTATGGGACTTAACATTAAAGGCGTTTTTAATACGACAAAGGCTGCGTCTGAATGTATGGTTGCAATGGGGAAAGGCGTAATTTTGAGCACTTCTTCTATGGTGAGCATTTACGGACAGCCTAAAGGTATTGCATACCCAACATCTAAGTTTGCAGTCAATGGATTGACCATATCTCTGGCACGTGAACTGGGTCCTAAAGGAATCCGTGTTAACGCCGTTGCTCCCGGAATTACTGAGACAGATATGATGAAAGCTGTACCAAAGGAAGTAATAGAACCTATGATTGCACAGATTCCGCTTCGTCGTTTGGGACAGCCTGAAGACATTGCTAATGCATTTGTATTTTTAGCTTCTGATGAAGCTTCATATATAACAGGAGTTGTTCTCTCTGTAGACGGCCTTGCAAGATCATAATCATCTGTCTGAAAGCTTTTCCAAGGCTTCACGATCAATGATTTCAATGGTGCCGCGGGTAAGTCTGACCATTTCTTCGCTCTGAAAATAGCGGAGCATTCTGGTTACAACTTCACGAGGATTGCCAAGATGATTGCCGATTTTTTCGTGAGTTATTTTGAGAATATCGGAGTCTTCGATGTTGCTTTCTTCAATTAAGAATGCAGCGAGACGTTTGTCGAAGCTTTTCCACATGATTTGCTCCATGAGCCACATAACATCAGAGAAACGACTGGCCATAATCTGGATTGCAAAATTTGCAACTGCAGCGGATTCATCCATAAGAGACTTAAAAACCGGAGTAGGAATAATCCAGAATTCGCAGTCTTTTTCCGCTTCGACTATAATATCAAATTGAACATCCGGCATCATGCAGGATGCAGAAAACAGGCATACATCCATATCAAAAAGACGATAGATTGTTATTTCTCTGCCGTCATCTGAAAGGCTGTAGGCACGCATTTGACCGGATTTTATTACAAGAACACCAATACAATCAAGGGAACCGTTATGTATAATGGTTCCTTTTTGTGCGCTGTGAAGACGCGAGGCCGCCAGGATAGAATTTTGTTGTGATGGTGTGAGTTTGTTCCAAATGGGAAAGTGATTAGAAATATCCATAATTTACCTCCATACAAACAATTATAAATAATAATCTTATATTTGTCACTATAGTCTTAAAAATAGGACTTTTTATTTTGTCGAAAGTTTGATATAATGGCAAAGTATGTGCAAATTTAGCAGAATTTTAACATTTTATTAGGGAGGACTCATTTATGAGCAAGAAAACAAAAGGTGAGGGCCTCAAGTCCTTAAACAAGGGCTTCAAAGTGCCTGACACTTATATCATCATTTTCTTTGTAGTAGTTCTGGCCATGTTACTGACATTCCTGATTCCTCAGGGATATTATGAAACAGAAGAAGTTACTTACATTATGAATGGTGTTGAAAAGACAAGAACAGTAATTAAAGACGGCAGCTTCCAGTATCTGCTTGATGAAAACGGAAACCCTATGACAGTAGGTGCTTCTCTTTTTGCAACTGACGGCAGCACAGGTTTCTTTAACTACATGTACAATGGTATCATCTCCAGCAGTGCAATCGAAATTATCGCATTCCTTCTTACAGTAGGAGGTGCTTTTGGTATCTTACTTAGAACAGGTGCGATTGAATCCGGTATTATGGGAATGATCAAGAAGACTAACGGCAAAGAAAAGTTCTTAATCCCAATCTTATTCGTACTGTTCTCTTTAGGTGGAGCAGTATTCGGTATGGGTGAAGAAGCTCTTCCATTCCTGATGATTCTGGCTCCTATTCTGGTTGCTATGGGTTACGACTCAATCACTGCAGTATTAATCACTTACTGTGCTACTCAGATCGGCTTCGGTGCATCATGGATGAACCCATTCTCTGTGGGTATTGCTCAGGGTATCGCAGGTGTAGAAGTATTCTCAGGTGCAGAATTCAGAATGCCTATGTGGTTTGTATTCACAGCAGCAGGTTGTATCATGACTATGATGTATGCAACTAAGATTAAAAAGGATCCATTAAGATCCTTAGCTCACGAATCCGATGCTTACTTCAGAGAACATAACGAAGCAGCATTGGCTGACGGCAATATTCAGAAGTTTGGAACAGGACACATTTTGGTTCTGTTAACGCTGGTTGTTACTATGGTATGGGTAATCTGGGGTGTAATGGTCCATGGTTACTATATGGCTGAAATCGCAACTCAGTTCTTCATCATGGGCGTAGTTGCAGGTGTTATCGGCGTAGTATTCAAACTCAACGGAATGAAGCTCAACGACATCGCTTCTTCCTTTAAGACAGGTGCAGCAGATCTTATCGGTGCTGCTTTGGTAGTAGCTATGGCTCAGGGTATCATGCAGGTATTAGGCGGTGCAGATCCAACAGCTCCAACAGTACTGAACACTGTATTATTCGGTATTTCCGAAGCATTTGCAGGACTTTCCGGTACAGTTGCTGCAGTATTAATGTACTTATTCCAGTCCGTATTCAACTTCTTCGTTGTATCCGGTTCAGGACAGGCTGCTTTAACAATGCCAATCATGGCTCCTTTGGCAGACTTACTGGACGTTTCCAGACAGGTTGCTGTATTAGCATTCCAGCTGGGTGACGCATTTACTAACTTAATCGTTCCTACTTCAGGATGCTTAATCGGTTCTCTGGCTATTGCAAAGATTGACTGGGCTACATGGGCTAAGTTCGTGTGGAAGTTCTTAGGAGTTCTGGTTATTATGGCAGTAGGTACAATCATCTTGGCTACAGTAATTGGATTCTAATTGACAAGGCGAGGCAACAAAATGAAACTTATTAGAAATATTGAAGTATATGCTCCTGAAAAGTTAGGCGTTAAAGACGTTCTGATTGCAGGCGGCAAGATTTGCAAAATCGGAGAAAATCTTGAAATTTCTCCTTGTTTAGATGTAGAAGTTATTGACGGAAGCGGAAAAATTCTGCTTCCGGGATTCATTGACTGTCATGTTCACGTTCTTGGCGGCGGCGGTGAAGGTGGATTTGCGAACAGAACACCTGAAGCAACACTTTCCGGACTGACAAGATACGGCATCACAACTGTGGTAGGATGTCTGGGTACTGACGGTATCGGCAGACACGTTGAAGGCCTTATTGCAAAGGTAAAGGGCCTCAATGCGCAGGGTATTACAGCTTATGCCTACACAGGCAGCTACGAAATTCCTGTACATACAGTTACAGACAGCATTGTTAAGGATATTATGATGATTGAAGAAGTTCTGGGCGTTGGCGAAATCGCTATTTCCGACCATAGATCTTCCCAACCTTCTTTTGAAGCTTTTGCAAAGGTTTGCGCAGACAGCCGTCTGGGAGGAATTCTTTCCGGAAAAGCAGGTATCATCAATATTCACTTAGGCGACAGCCCAAGATGTATGGACTTAATTGAGCAGGTAATTGCTGAAACAGAAATTCCTGCAACTCAGTTCCTGCCAACTCACGTTAACAGAAACGCAATGCTCTTCGACAAGGCTGTCGAATATGCTAAGAATGGCGGTGCAGTAGACTTTACAGGAAACGAAGATATCGATTACTGGGAAACTATCTGCGACGAAGTCCGTGTTTCCACAGGAATTAAGAGAATGCTGGATGAGGGCGTAGACAGTGACCTTATTACTATCTCTTCTGATGGACAGGGAAGCCTTCCTATCTTCAAGGATGGTCAGTTTATGGGTATGGGCGTTGGCTGTTCCAGCTGTCTCTTAAAAGAAGTTAAGGAATGCATCACTCGCGAAAACATTCCTCTTGAAATCGCAATTAAGCCAATCACTTCAAATCCTGCAAAGATTCTTAAACTTGAAAACAAGGGAAGAATTGCAGAAGGTATGGATGCTGACTTCTGTATCATGACTCAGGAACTGGATATCGATACAGTAATCGCTAAAGGTCAGATAATGGTTGAAAACGGCGAAATTATGGTAAGAGGTAATTTCGAATAAGGAGTGCGGTGATGGAAAACAACAATGGTTCAAGCCTTCAAATCAGTAAAAAATCCTTCTTTTCATCAGTGGCAATTTTGCTGATGCTGATGATTGGGGCCGGAATTTTAACAAATGTTATTCCAAGCGGTGCATTTGAGAAGGTTCTTATAGACGGCAAGGAAGCCATCGTTCCGGGAACTTTTGAATTCACAGGGGAAGGCGGATATGCTGTCTGGAGATGGTTCACAGCTCCTGTTGAAGTCCTTTGGAGCCCTGATGCAGTAACAGTAATTATGATTATTGCTTTCATCTGCATCATCGGCGGTACTTTCACAGTGCTTGACAAAAGTGGCATGCTTCAATACATAATGAACAGTCTGGTAAAGAGATTTGAAAAATCAAAATATATGCTGATGGCTATATTGACACTCTTTTTCATGCTGTTCGGTTCCGTATTCGGTATCTTTGAAGAACTGGTGGCACTGGTACCTATCGTAATCATTCTTTCTTATGCACTTGGATGGGACTCTTTGACAGGCCTTGGAATGAGTGCACTGGCTGCAGGCTTCGGTTTCTCTTCTGCAACGCTCAATCCTTTTACATTAGGTGTTGCACAGGAACTGGCAGGCCTTCCTGCATTCTCAGGAATCGGCTTCAGAATTTTCGTTTTCGCTGTATGTTATGGTATCCTCTATGGATTCTTATACAGATATGCAAAGAAAATCGAAAAAATGCCGCAAAAATCTTCTATTTATGAAGATGACTTAGGTCAAAAAGAAAAGTATGCGAACATCACAGCCATTGAAGCACTGCCTAACGAACAGTATTTGGGCAAGACGGTAAAGATTTTCGGAACTTCTTTAGTTCTGGTTATCGCATATATTGTGGCAGGATTCTTTGTACCTGCATTGTCTGCAGTATCATTGCCTGTAATGGCACTGATTTTCTTAGTAGGTGGTATTCTGGCAGCCAACGCCTCTAAATACGGCGGTAACATTTTTAAGGATTTTGTAGCTGGTATCGGAGGTATTGCTCCAAGCGGACTGCTTATTTTAATGGCAATGTCTGTTAAGCTGATTATTACAAACGGCGGAATCATGGATACAATACTGTACTATGCTTCCGAAAAAGTTTCCCAGATGGGTCCGCATGCAGCAATCATTATGATTTTCCTGCTGGTACTGGGACTCAACTTCTTTGTAAGCTCCGGCTCTGCAAAGGCATTTTTACTGATTCCTATCATTGCACCTCTGGCAGAACTGGTTGGGCTCAACAGCCAGATTGCTGTACAGGCATTCTGCTTCGGGGATGGTTTCACAAATATGCTTTATCCTACAAATGCAGTGCTGATGATTACTTTGGGCCTTACTGTGGTAAGCTATCCTAAGTGGTTCAAGTGGACAATCGGATTGCAATTGTTCATGTTATTAGTAAATATGGCATTACTGCTTCTGGCAGTGGTAATCGGCTACGGTGCATAAAATATACGGATATTCCCATTGGAATATCCGTATTTTGTTATATAATAGAATCAGGAGGCGAGAAATATGATTTATACACCATTGACTAAAAAAGCACTTAGAATTTCATTTGAAGCCCATAAAGACCAAGTTGACAAGACCGGCCTTCCTTATGTATTTCATCCCTTTCATCTGGCCGAACAGATGAACGATGAAGCGACAACCTGCGTTGCTTTGCTTCACGATGTGATTGAAGATACTGATATGACTTTTGAAGAGTTATATAAAGAAGGTTTTACGGACGAAATCATTGGAGCTTTAAAATTGCTGACCCATGACGAAGCGGTGCCTTATATGGAATACGTAGAGGCTCTCAAGGACAATCCGATTGCGGCTGCTGTCAAGCGTGCCGATTTGATGCACAACAGCGACTTGTCAAGATTGGACACTGTGGACGAATATGCTCTTGAAAGACAGAAAAAGTACGAGAAAGCCCTCGGACTTTTAGATTGTCACGAAAAGTAACATTTATATTTGATTCTTTTCCTTGAACTTTGATACAGATAGTGAAATAATCTAAAAAACACCAGAAATGAGGAAACATTATGACGACCGGCGAGAAAATAAAAAAACTGAGAATAGAAGCGGGATTATCACAAGAACAGTTTGCTGATAAATTAAATGTATCAAGATCGGCTGTTGCAAAATGGGAATCAGAAGCAGGCATTCCGGATGTGGATAATCTTAAAACCGCAGCGGAGCTGTTCGGAGTAACCATAGATTATCTTTTAAGCGAGAAGGCAGAAGTAATTCAACGTTTTGATATAGATATCAAAGGCTTAAAGGGAAAGGACAGGTACGAGAAAAAGAATAATTTTGTCAGAGAGCGATTTAAGGATAAGGATATTATTATTTTACAAGCTGAAGAAAAGACTACCAGGCAGGAAAAAGTAATAGATACATTGCTGGGAATTTTTACGGACGCATCTTTTGGCACTGTGGACCTTATCAATTCCTTCAATAATATTGATAAAATGTTTTATTTGATTGAGGGAGGCAACAATCCTCTTGTTGTTATGGTTACTGATGAGTTTGCAGAAGTAAGAGAATGTGAAGAGGCATCAGCAACGAAAAAATTTACAATAGGCAAATGGAAATTAACAAAAACAAAAATTAAAATATAGAATGAAGTCCCCTTTTGTACCGGATAAAATCGGCAAAAGGGGTTTTCTTTTACTATTTACATTAATTTTTGTATTATACTATGTTATTTTTTGTCAAAAAGTAAGATATTGTGATATAATACCAACATTGAGACTAAAAAAGGGGTACAAACAATGTTAGCAAATAAGAATCTACCAAACATAATATCTTGCATACGAATACTGGGTACAGCGTGTTTGCTTTTCATAACACCGCTGTCTCCGCTATTTATAACCATATATACACTTGCAGGGTTTACAGATGTACTTGACGGTACAATTGCCAGAAAATACGGAACAACCAGTGAACTGGGGGCAAAACTGGACAGCGTAGCAGACTTACTGTTTTATCTTGTTATGCTTGTAAAAATATTTCCGGTAATGTGGGCTACGCTGCCTAAAAAAATATGGATTGCGGTGGGGGCAGTTTTAGTTGTAAGAGGATGTGCATATTTAATTGCAGCAGCAAAATATCATAGATTTGCCGCGCAGCATACATATATGAACAAAGTATCCGGGCTTATGGTGTTCGGTGTACCTTATGCAATAATACTTCCGATAGCAGTTCCGTACTGCTGGAGCGTATGTGCAGTTACTATGCTGGCATCAGCAGAAGAGCTGCTTATTCATCTTTCATCAAAAGAGTATGATTCAACACGCAGAGCACTTTTAAGAAAGGCGGTTAACTAATGAAAAAAGTACAGCATTACAAAGGAAGAACATATCAGATAATAGGAACTGCAAAACACTCTGAAACATTGGAAGAACTGGTAATTTACCAGGCTCTTTACAGCGATTATCAAATTTGGGCACGTCCGAAAGAAATGTTTCTGGGACAGGTCGAAGCAGACGGACAGATAGTAGAACGCTTCAGATTAATTGAAGATTATCAGCTTGAAGTGTCTTTCGATGAAGACGGACATAAATGGCTTGAAAAGGCAGAAGGAAATGATCCTGTCCTCTATCTTCCGGAAGACCTTTACGGTATCAAGGCAAATGCTTTTGAAGGCTGCAGCATCAAAAAACTGTGGATTCCAAAGAGCGTGGAAGTAATTGAAAAAGATACTTTTGCGGGATTTGATACATACGATACACTTTACTGTGAAGCGGAAGCTGAACCTGATGGTTGGTATAGAGAAGAAAAGATTGTGCATGAATTTACTGAAGATTACGGCAAGTATTTTGACATAGTTGCAAAATCCTGGTTTGGAGACCACAAGTATACGAAGGCAGAGGATGACGGCAGAATCACAACAATTTCATACAGTGTTCCATTTATCAAGTGGGGACAAAACGGAATTTAAGAGCTTGCGTGCAAGCTCTTTTTTGTTGCCAATCTTGGAAAATACTGTTACTATTAATTCAAAGAAACTCGTCTACAGAGAACAGGAGGTATAGACTATGTTACATGAAGTGAAATTCCGTTCCTACAATGAAGTACAGGATGTTTACGGCTGGATTTATGTTCCTGCCTGCAAACCAAAGGGTGTAATCCAGTTGGTTCATGGATTCGGTGAACATTCAAGAAGATATTTCCATATGATTGTAAAACTTATGGATGCAGGATTCATAGTAGCAGCAGATGACCATGTGGGTCACGGCAAGACTGCCCTCGAAAACGATACGTGGGGAGACTGGGGCACAAAAGGCTGCAAAACTATGATGGAAGATGAACATACATTAAAGGCACTGGTTCAGGAAAAATATCCTGATCTGCCATATTTTATCTACGGTCACAGCATGGGCTCAATAATTCTTCGTCAGTTTATGGCTAAATACGGAGAAGAACTTACAGGTGCAATCATCTGCGGTACAGTTGGTCCGGGAGCAGTACCTTGTGAAGAAGGTATCAAGATGCTGAAACCTCTTGTTGAAGCAGGCAAAGGCAAGGAAGCAGACCCTGCACTCCTTGGAAGTATGCTGGGTGGACTTTTTGCAAGAATTGAAGAAGTTAAACTGGGCAACGAATGGATTTGCCATGACCCTTATGTTCAGATTGACCATGCACAGGATCCGTTTGACGCATTTACAAAACCTACTTCTAACGAAGCACTTCTGCAGTTCGTAGAAATGATTCAGGAAGTTAACACTGCAGAGTGGGCAGCAGCAGTTCCAAAGAATCTGCCTATTTACAACATTGCAGGTGATGAAGACCCTTGCGGCTCTTACGGTGAAGGAGTTCTTCAGGTTTCCAAGTGGCTTGAAGAATCAGGTCATGATGTAGAAACCAAGTTGTACGAAGGCTATCGTCACGAAATTCATAACTACGCAGACCTTAAAGATGAAGTGGAAGCAGGAATCGTTGCTTTCCTGAATAAAGTTCTGTAAACATACCAATATTAAGCCTGTGCAAAAATGCATGGGCTTTTTTTATTTTTCCCTTGACCTTCCATCGGGTGTAAGCATTAATATATAAGTATATTAAGACAGAAGGAGCAGACTTATGTTACAAATTGCCAATTTAACAAAACACTACGGTCAAAGCCAGAAGGGTATAACAGATTTAACCCTTCAAGTAATGCCCGGAGATATATTTGCTTTTATCGGACATAACGGTGCCGGCAAGACTACTGCCCTAAAGTGCGTGTCCGGTATCCACGGATTTGATGAAGGCGAAATTCTGGTAGACGGAATTTCCATGAATGATAATCCTATGGAGTGCAAGAGAAGATTCGCTTATATTCCGGATAACCCCGATTTGTATGAGTATCTGACAGGGATTCAATATCTGAATTTCGTTGCGGATGTTTTTCAAATCTCTGCGAGAGAAAGGGAAGAAAGAATTGCAGCATTCGCAGCGGATTTTGAGATAACAGGGGCTTTAGGGGATTTGATTTCCTCATACTCTCATGGTATGAAGCAAAAATTGGCCATTATTTCGGCATTGATACATGAGCCTAAACTTTTAATTCTGGATGAGCCTTTTGTGGGTCTTGATCCAAAGGCTGCAGTTATTCTTAAAAACAAGATGAGAGATGTATGTGCATCCGGCGGTGCTGTATTCTTCTCAACTCATGTTCTTGACGTGGCAGAGAAACTGTGCAATAAGGTGGCTATTATCAAGGACGGCCGTATGGTAATTACGGGTGATATGAATCTGATTGTTAAAGAGGGACAGTCCCTTGAGGATATCTTTATGGAGGTGGCATGCGATGCTGAGAGAGGTTAAAATCCTTGCGAAACTGAGCCTTGCCAACATCTATGGACTGAATACTTTCAGATATTCCAAAGACAAGAAAGAGAAGAACAGAAAACGACTGTTAATCTGCGCTTATGTATTTTTGCTGCTGACAGCGGTACTGTATGTAAGTGCACTGTCCATTGGTCTTTGTACGCTGGGATTATCGAAAATTTTACCTGCTTATTTGGTAGGAATCAGCTCGCTTATTATGGTGTTTTTCGGCTTTTTTAAGGCAGGACCGGTTCTGTTTGAAAAAAAGGGCCTGGATATTCTCAAGTCACTTCCTGTGTCGGAAACCCACATCGTAATAAGCCGATTTATAAGGCTATATGTAGAAAATCTATTTCTGGGAATTATAGTTCTGATGCCCGGTGTCATAGTATATGGCTATATGGTAAAGCCGGGGGCAGAGTTTTATTTGGTCGGTTTTGCGGCAGCTCTTTTTATACCTATAATTCCTTTAGTGATTGCCACATTTGCAGGAGGATTGATAACATATATTGCATCTAAAGTAAGACACAAGAGTATAATCAGTACAATTCTATCTTTAATTCTTGTTGTCTGCATTTTTGCAGGAACAAGTATGATAAGCAGAGTGGAAGGCCAGTTAAACGATGAAATGCTTCAGGATATGGCTCTGATTATAGAAGACGTTTTCTCCAAAGTTTATCCTCCGGCACTTTGGATGGGAAATGCTATGATTGGAAAAGGAGCAGCAGATTGTCTTCTTTGCTTCTTTGTTTCAATCTTGATTATGACCTTGACTGTCTGGGTTGTATCTCGTAAATTCGATGAAATTGTTGATGGACTTTCGAGAAGTTACAGCAGAGGCGACTACGAAATACAATCACTTGAAAGCAGTTCCGTGCTTGGTACACTGTATAAAAAAGAGCTTAAGCGATACCTTGCATCCAGCATTTATGTGACTAATACCATCATCGGCCCTGTGCTTGGCGTTGTAATGTCTGCTGCAATTTTAATAGGCGGTGTTGATACATTTATCTCAGACGTACCATTGCCTTTTGATATTGAAGGAGTGATTCCCTTTGTGCTGGCTGCCACATTTTGCATGATGCCTACCACTTGTACTTCTATTTCAATGGAAGGGAAAGAATGGTGGATTGTCAAAAGTCTGCCCATATCTTCAAAAACTGTTTTAGACAGTAAAATTCTGTTTAATCTGAGCCTGTCTTTGCCTATGCTGATGGTGGCGCAGTGTCTGATGATTATAGCATTCAAACCGGCTGGTGCAAGTCTTGTATGGATGATTTTAATTCCTGTTTTGATGCTAGTGTTCAGCTGTGTTTGGGGAATTGCAGTCAATCTGAAGATACCCGTATTTAACTGGGAAAACGAAGTGACCGTAGTTAAACAAAGTGCTTCAGCTGCCATCGGAGGACTGGGAGGAGCAGCTATTGCAATTGTGCTTGCTTTAATATCTGCCTTTGTTCCTGATGAACTGGATACGGCGGTAAAAGCCGGTATATGTATAGTTGTAGCTATTTTAACGACGATGTTGTATATCAGAAATAACAAGGTAGATTTAAAAACTTTATAATTGAAGGCGACCTGCACCGGTCGCTTTTTTATTTTTTGACAAAGTAACTGATAATCCTTAAGTCTTTCTTAAGACGTGGTTACAAAAGGGCAAAAACACTTTTTTAGGAATAGTTTTGTGGTAGTATGATGCTAACAAAAAACAGGAGGGGCGTTATGAAGCAAATCGAAATACGAATATTCAAAGATGGGCATATTGAAAGTGAAACGAAAGGCATAAAAGGGAGAGAATGCCTGAAATATGTCAGCGAAGTGGAAAAACTTACGGAAGCAGAAGTGATAGATTCAGCTTTTACAAAAGACTTTGTGGCAGGTGTTAAACTTCGTGAACTGGAAAGCGAGTATCAGCGTGAGGAGGTAAAAATAAATGGATAAGGCATTGGGACAAAACTGGAAACTGGCAAATTCTGCATGGCTGATTCTTTCACTGTTCGGGATGGCATGGATTGGGTTTATCATAATAGGATGTAAGGCTCGCGAGAAAAAGTGGATTATAACGGGAATCGTCTATGCAGTGGTAATCAATTTTTTATTTTATGGAATATACACGGTGAACTATATTGTGGCAGATACTTGTCTGCTTCTGTGGGCATTAGCGATAATAGTCTCAATCGTTCATTCAGTATTGGCGAACAGAAAGTATCTGATTTGCCGTGAAATTCTCGTGACAAGCGGGTCCCTTAAGCGCAGCAAAGCAGAAGAGAGAGCCGCAATAAGAAAAAGATATGAAGAACGCGGAGTTATCAAGCCGCAGAGAGAAGACGGTAAAGTCGATATAAACAGAGGTTTTGATTCAGTGGAAGAGTTTTATGAAGCGGCTGAAATCAAGCCTCATATCGCGGCAAAACTTGATGAAAAACTGGTATGCGAAGAAAAGAAAGAAGAGGGACAGGATGGCCGCAAGGGTAGAATTCTCGACATATAGTAATCCTATAAAACTTAACGTCAATCGCATCATTGAGAAGACCGCAGCCGAAGGTCCCGGTATGCGCCTTTGTATTTGGCTGCAGGGCTGCAGTCGCCACTGTCCCGGGTGCTTCGCTCGCGATACATGGAGTTTTGAAGAACGAGAAATGCATACTCCACAAGAAGTAATCAATATGGCGGGAGAAGATGTGGAAGGTATAACAATCCTGGGTGGAGAACCTTTAGAGCAAATGGAAGGACTTCTGGAACTGGTTCGCTTAGCAAAAGATAAAGCCTTGTCAGTCATTCTTTTTACGGGATATAAGTATGAAGAGGTAAAACAGACAAAGCCGGATCTTCTCAAGTATATAGACGTACTCATTGACGGCGAATATGTGCAAGAAAAAAGAAGCTTTGAACGGCCACTTGTAGGTTCAGCTAATCAGAATTTTATATTTCTTACTGACCGTTATAATATGGATTCCTTCCCTCAAAACAGCATAGAGGTGCGCATAGGAAAAGATGGTAAGACGGTATTTAACGGAATGGGTGATTTTGAAGTTTTAAGAGAGAAAATGGGGAAAAACAATGAAATATAACAGAGAGTGGCAGATAAATCTTGCAAATTTATTTAAAGCAAGATTTCCGTATATTTTTATTCCGACCTGGGAAGAGACGAGAGCTGTAGACTTTGTTGAGAGCGTTGCCTTCGATACAGAGTTAATAAAATATCCCAGAAAGGTGATTCTTTGGAGCCAGACCAAGGGTCTTTATGAAAAGGGAGGAAAGGGTTTTCTCGGAACGAGAGAGCCGATAAAGGCTTTTGACCATATAGAAAAAACGGAAGAAGATGCAATCTATATCTTTAAAGACCTACATGTTTTTTTCGAATGTCAGCCCAAAAGTGCCGCAAATGAACTGATTAGACGAATGAGAGATATTGTGCAGGCACTCAGAGAAAGCGAAAGCCGCAGAAATATAGTACTTTTATCACCGGAACTCTGCATCCCTTCAGATTTGCAAAAAGAGATAACGGTGTTCGATTTTCCTCTTCCGGACAGCAGTGAGATTACAGAGCTTCTTGAGAGGATCATAAAAGAAAATAATCTTAAGGAAGACGGTCTTGCACCTCAGGATAAGGAAAAACTGGTGAAGGCAGCACTTGGACTGACCTTGCAGGAAGCAGAAAACGCTTTTGCGAGGGCAATCGTACAAAACAAAGGAATCAGTAATGAATCCATTCCAATTATTTTCGACGAGAAAAACCAACTGATAAAAAAGAGCGGAATTCTGGAGTTTGTCAAAGAAGATTTAAATATGTCAGACATAGGAGGCCTTGAAAATCTAAAAAACTGGTTGTGTAAACGAAACAATTCATGGTTGGATTCGGCCAGAAAATATAATATTCCTGCGCCGAAAGGAGTTTTGATTACAGGCGTGCCGGGATGCGGTAAAAGTTTGACAGCTAAGGCAATGAGTCAGATATGGCAGCTTCCGCTATTGAAACTGGATATGGGTAAAATTTTCAGCGGACTGGTGGGAAGTTCCGAAGAAAATATGCGAAGAGCAATCAAAACGGCAGAGGCAGTTGCCCCATCTATTTTGTGGATTGACGAAATAGAAAAAGGTATAAGCACCGGCGCCTTTAACGGGGACAGTGGAACCAGTACGAGAATATTGGGAACTTTTCTGACATGGATGCAGGAAAAAAAGGCACCGGTTTTCGTAGTAGCAACTTCCAACAATATCAGTGCTTTACCTCCTGAACTGCTGAGAAAAGGAAGATTTGATGAAATCTTTTTCGTTGATCTGCCCACATATTCAGAACGCGAGAAAATTTTTGAAGTGCACTTAAGAAGGCTGGTTGCCACATCTGAAGTTGCAGGAGAAGTAAAGGTTGAATCTGAACTGATTTCCCGTCTTGCTGAGATGACGGAAGGCTTTGTTGGTGCCGAAATAGAGCAGGTGATTATAACGGCTCTCTACGAGGCATTTTTTGGGCAGCGTGATTTGTTGGAAGAAGATTTAATCAAGGCTGTTAAAGATACGGTGCCTTTATCTGTGACACAAAAGGAACAGATAAGAGCATTGAGAGTCTGGGCATCCGAAAGAGCGGTATCAGCAGCGTTGAAGAGTGATCTGGAAGGTTATACGGCGTCAACTGAAGGAAAATGGTGTCGAGGAGGGAGATTATTAGATTTTTAGGAGGGATAGAATGTCATTAACAATGGTATTGGTGCCTGCTGCGGCAGCATTGACTGTAGCTGGCGCAGAAACGGTTTCGCAGCTTCAGGAAAGAAAAATCAGTAAAGAAACTGAAGATTTGCAGGAATACACATACAGCAGAATTATGAATAATCTTACTGAAAACATGGCAGTAGAAAGTGAGGAGGTTTTAGAAGACGAATCAATTCTTTTGACAATTACTTTGGAATAAACATTGTTTGCTTAAGCCTTTCACGGTATAATATCAATAAGAAAAGAGGTTTTTATGAAAGAATATATGTCACTGGTGCATACTTTTGAACCAATTTATGACAAAGACTCTGAAATATTGATATTGGGAAGCTTTCCTTCTGTTAAATCCAGAAAAAACAACTTTTACTACGGCCATCCGCAAAACAGATTCTGGAAGGTGATGGCTTCAGTTTTGGAGTGCAAATTACCTGAAACTACAGATGAAAAACGCAAAATGCTAATAGATAATCATATAGCTATATGGGATGTGATTGCAAGCTGCAGAATTCAGGGTTCCAGTGATGTATCAATCAAGGATGTTAAGGTCAATGATTTTGATATGATTCTGAAAACCTCTAAAGTAAAGCGAATATTTGTCAACGGGGCCAAGGCTTACGAACTTTATCACAAATATGGGGAACCGAAGACGGGAATAAAAGCTGTCAAATTACCATCCACCAGTCCTGCCAATGCGGCTTTCAGCGTTGAGCGGCTGACAAAAGAGTGGAAAGAAGCGATAAAGGGAGGAAGTAAAAATGAAGTTTAAGATGGTTCACGAAAACTATAATGTAGTAGATTTAGAAAAGTCACTGGAATTTTATGAAAAGGCTTTGGGCCTTAAGGAAATCAGAAGAAAGACTGATGAAGAGGGCTCATATATAATAGTATATATCGGCAACGAACAGGCGGATTTTGAACTTGAACTCACTTGGCTCAAGGAAAAAGAAGGACCATATAATCTGGGAGATGAAGAATTCCATCTGGCATTTGAAGCCGACGACTTTGAAGCTGCACACAAGCTGCACGAAGAAATGGGTTGTATCTGTTTCGAAAATCACGATATGGGAATCTATTTTATAAACGATCCGGATGGTTACTGGCTTGAAATTTTACCTGCAAAATAAGAAGGACGAATATAGAATCTTTAGAGGAAGATGCAGAATAATGGAACTTACGTATAAGCGAATTACAAAGGGTATAAAAGAATATAAAGAATTTATAGCCTTATATGAAGAGGCTTTTCCGGTATCCGAAAGAGTATGGCCTTGGTATCTTCTTTTGATGTCCAAAAGAAGTTCGGTAGATTATATGGCTTATTATGACGGAGGCAAATTTTGCGGATTCACTTATTCGGTGGTATCGGATGATTTGGTTTGCGTTGTATACATAGCTGTCAAAGCAGAACTGCGCTCCCGCGGCTACGGCTCTGCGATTTTGTCATCATTGAAGGAACAGTACAATGGAAAAATCATATCTCTCAATGTGGAAGTACTCGATGAAGATGCGGATAACTATGAGCAGAGAAAGAGAAGAATTAGTTTTTATCAAAAGAATGAAATGATTGACACAGAGTACAGAATCAAAAAAGAAAGCGGAGATTTTTACATTTTCGCAAATTCCGATACATTCAGAGCTGATATGTACCGGGCTTGTATGTACCGCTATTCCTTCGGAACATATATGCCGCCGCTTTATAAAAGAATAATGTTTGATGAATAAATAACTGTATAAAAATTACAAATTTAATAGTTTGCGACAGATGATAAACCGGTTTCGTTATGGAACCGGTTTTTGCGCGCTCTTTTGTATTAAAGCGACAAAGAAATGTTCGGAAACTAATACAAGTTTGTGCAAGAATATTAAAAAAGTTGTATATTTTTTCAAAATAGGGGTTGAATTTCCGTAAGGTGGGTGTATAATAGGCGTATGTTGAAATTTAAATTTATACAAAATAATGTATAAAAATACAGAACAACTCAGGAGGAACACAAAGTGGCTAAAGAAAAAGTTATATTAGCTTATTCAGGTGGACTTGATACATCCATCATCATGACATGGCTTAAAGAAAATTATGATTACGACATTATCGCAGTATGTTGCGATGCAGGTCAGGGCGAAGATTTCGAAGCAATCGAAAAGAAGGCACTGGCAACAGGTGCAAGCAAGGCTTATACTGTTGACATAAGAGAAGAGTTTATTACTGATTTTATTTATCCTACTTTAAAAGCAGGCGCAATCTATGAAGGTCAGTATATGTTGGGAACATCTATGGCAAGACCATTGATGGCAAAAGCTTTACTTGATATAGCAGAAAAAGAAGGCGTATATTTAATCGCTCATGGCTGCACAGGCAAGGGTAATGACCAGGTACGTTTTGAAACTACAATTAAAGCTTTGAATCCTGCAATTAAGATTATTGCACCTTGGAGATTCTGGGATATGCATTCTCGTGAAGACCTGATTGAATATGCAAAGGCACACGATATTCCTATTAAACAGTCTATCGAAAAGATTTACAGCCGCGATGAAAACATCTGGCACATCAGCCATGAAGGTGGAGAACTGGAAAATCCTTGGAACGAACACTTAAAGACTATTCACGTTCTTTCAGTAGCTCCGGAAGATGCTCCTGATGTACCTGAATACGTTGACATTGATTTTGAACAGGGTATTCCGGTTGCAATTAACGGGGAAAAGATGGATCCTATCAGCCTGCTGACAAAACTCAATGAAGTTGGTTCAAGAAACGGTGTTGGTACTGCCGACATCATTGAAAACCGTCTGGTTGGTATGAAGTCCAGAGGTGTATATGAAACTCCGGGCGGAACAATTCTTTTTGCAGCACATACAGGTCTGGAACAGCTTATTTTAGACAGAGATACAACTCAGTACAAGGCAATTGTCGCTCAAAAATTTGCTCAGTTGGTATACGATGGTCTGTGGTACACACCTGTGAGAGAAGCGATTTCTGCTTTTGTTGATAAAACTCAGGAACAGGTTACAGGTACTGTTAAAATGAAACTCTATAAGGGTTCCGCAACAGTGGCAGCAAGAAAATCCATTTACTCATTATATAATGAAGAATTTGCTACATTCAGTGCAGATGATGTTTACAATCAGGCTGATGCTCAGGGCTTTATCAACCTGTTCTCACTGCCTCTGAAGATCAGAGCAATCCAGAAAGAAACTATTGAAGGAGGTTCCAAGGCTCATGAAACTTTGGAAAGGAAGATTCTCAAAGGCAGCGACTTCATCCGCTAACGAATTTAATGCATCTATTGGATTTGACCAGAGAATGTATAATGAAGACATTGCCGGCAGCATAGCCCATGCGAAGATGCTGGGGAAACAAGGCATTATCACAATGGAAGAGTCCGAGTTAATCGTTAAAACACTAGAGGAAATCCTCGAAGATATCAAAGCCGGAAAAGTGGAATTTACCATTGAAGGCGAAGATATCCATATGAATATAGAAACTATTCTGACTGAAAGAATCGGACAGACAGGCAAGAAACTACATACTGCAAGAAGCCGTAACGACCAGGTTGCAGTAGATTTCAAGTTATATATCAAAAAAGAAATCCATGAAATCTGCGACATTCTGCAAGAAATGTTGGATGCTTTCGAAACACTTGCAAAACAGCACGTTGATACTGTAATGCCCGGTTATACTCATATGCAGAGAGCACAACCTGTTACCTTCGCATATCATCTGTTATGCTATTATCAGATGATTTCCCGCGATAAGGAAAGATTCGAAGACTGCCTCAAGAGAGTTGACAGACTGCCTCTTGGCTGCGGTGCACTGGCAGGTACTACATACGATACAGACAGGGAATTTCTTGCAAAAGAACTGGGATTTGCTTCTGTACTGCCAAATGCAATGGATGCCATCGCAGACCGTGACTTTGCCATTGAATTCTTGAACTGCTGTGCAACAGCTATGATGCACCTTTCCAGATTCTGCGAAGAACTGTGTCTGTGGAGCAGTGTGGAATTCAGCTTTGTTGAAATTGACGATGCCTTTTCAACAGGAAGCAGTATAATGCCTCAAAAGAAGAATCCTGATATGGCGGAACTTATCAGAGGTAAGTCCGGCCGCGTTTACGGCGATTTGATGGCACTTCTGACAATCTGTAAAGGTACTCCAATGGCATACAACAAGGACTTCCAGGAAGATAAAGAACCTGTATTTGATGCGGCAGATACGCTCAAAGCATCTGCAAGTATTTATACTGAAATGATTCTTACTATGAAGGTTAAAACCGATAAGATGGAACATGCAGCAAAATACGGCTATATGAACGCTACTGATGCTGCTGACTATCTGGTTTCCAAAGGAATTCCTTTCAGAGACTGCCACGAAATCATCGGCAAGATTGTCCTTTACTGTATCAATAAAGGAATCGCCATTGAAGAACTTTCTATGGATGAATTCAAATCTTTCTCCGATAAGTTCGAGGAAGACATTTACGAAAAGATTGATGTCAGAGCATGTATCAAGGCAAAGAAGTCTGCCGGCTCCACATCCTTCGAAAGCGTAAAGGCTCAACTTGCAGCCATCGAAGCAAGTAAGAAATAGCCACGTATAATCATTTGTGATATAATAGACCTGTACCCATTGCCATTGGGGTACAGGTCTATTTTTTAAGGAGAAATTATATGAAAGAAAATAACGGAATTCCCTACATTGCTAATATAAAAGGAGACGAAAAACAAGTTGTTATCATTCTTCACGGATTTGACAGCAGTAAGGACAGCCCGACTGCCAAGATGATGCTGGAAGAACTGCCTAAGGTGGGTATCGGAGCTATCGCTTTCGATATACCGGGACATGGCGAAAACCCTGTTCCTCGTAGTGAACTGAGAGTTGGAGGCTGTCTGGTGGCCTTGGAAGCAATGGAAGAACTGGTGGGAGAACTGGCACCGCAGGCCGAAATTTCATATTTTGGTTCCAGTTTTGGCGCATATATTGTTCTAAACGCATTAGCACTCAGACCGGAGCTGGAAAGAAAGGCTTTTCTGAGAAGTGCGGCCATCAATATGCCGTATTTGGATTTTGAGGAATATGAAGAAGCGCCTGCCGAGTTTATAACTGAAATGCAGGAAGCCTTTGATCTGATGTGGAACTTTGGTCATTCAAAATCTAAATTCAAAATGATTCATGGGACTTTGGATGAGGATATCGCTTATCGCGTGGCAGAGTTCTTTTCGCAGAAATTCGGCATTGAATTTATTACTATTGAAAACGGTGACCATCGTCTTTCCGGTGAAGGAATGCCTGAAAGAGTATTAAAGGAAGCAACAGAATTCTTTTTGAGATAGCAAGGAACGAGAAATGGCTTATTCAGAACTCATCAAAGATTTCGGCAAAATCCGAGATTATATGCGACAATTTTATATTTACGGATTCCGTGGCCGCGGCGAGATGGGGGATAAGTCTGACCGTTCTTACGATAACGAAAAACGCCGCATTGAGAGTTGGATGGGGGACTATATGTCCTTCAGACAAGAGCCATCAGGGAAGAAAAGCTTTATATCTATGGAAAGCAAAGACCTGATCCATAATCCACTTTACAATGCGTTCAAGGCGAAGAGTTTTACAGATAAGGATATAATGCTCCATTTTTATATATTGGACATATTGGAACAAGAAGCTTTCTCTGCAGGAGAAATTGCAGATATTATTGCCACTGACTATATATCGGAATTTGACGATGTATTGCAGCCTGATGAATCTACAATCAGAAAAAAACTAAAAGAGTACGAAGGCCTGGGACTTGTGAAGAGTTCCAAAGAAGGCCGCAAGGTGGTTTACGAGAAGTGCTTGGCTACAGTGGATTTGGAAGAGTGGAAGTCCTGCGTCAACTTCTTTTCCGAACTGGATCCATGCGGAGCAATAGGTTCATTTGTGCTTGACCGAATGGAAGATGTGGATGACGCTTTTTGGTATAGACATCATTATTTGCTTTATGCACTGGACAGTCAGATTCTTTATCAGCTCCTTGAAGCTATTTCAGAAGGAAAAAATGTGGAGTTGGTATTAGCAAATATTACCCACGAAGTATGCCCTCTTAAAATCCTTGTGAGCAGCCAGACCGGCCGCAGATATTTGATGGCATATAACTATTTCCTGAGAGATATAAGCATTTATCGCATAGATAATATCAAGAATGTGGTTCCTAAAAACGAGGAAGTAAAAAAAGACAAATATCTGGAACTTGCTCAAAAAAAGCAGAAGTATATATGGGGAGCTTCCATTGGAAATGGCAGACAGATTGACCATCTGGAAATGACTCTTTCCATTGAAAAGGGAGCAGAACATATACTTGATCGACTTTTCAGAGAAAGAAGGCAGGGAAGAATTGAGCTTCTAGGCAACGGTAATTACAAATTTGTTATTGATGTTTATGATGCGTGGGAACTGATCCCATGGATCAGAACTTTTATGGGACGAATAGTAAAACTTGAAACCACCAACAATGAGGTTCAAGAGGCTTTTTACGAAGATTTGACTCGAATGAACGATCTTTACGGAGAATAGCTGATGTTTAATGAGATTTACGGAAACTATTACAATATAATGAGTAGCTTGATCGGTGAGGCTCAGGCCGGAACTTTGACCGGAAGACGCATTCTTGATGTGGTAATGGAAAAAGGTTTCGGAGAAAGCATTATGACCATACCCGATGCTGTGAAAAGATGGGGACTCATAACTGATGATATGGAGACTCCTATTGTTTCCGTGCCTTCAAAATCTTTGACGATTCTGGAAAAACGCTGGCTTAAAGCACTTTTAGGTGACCCTCGTATCAAATTATTCGGAGTAAGCGATGCAGGTCTTGAAGATGTAAAGCCTCTCTATGAGCCTGAAACCTTTGTTTATTTTGATAAATATAAAGACGGAGATCCATACGAAAAAGAGGATTATATTGCGAACTTTAAGACGGCACTTGCAGCAATCAAAGAAGCTAGGGCTATCCGCGTAAAGTTTGCCACAAGACATCAGCAGATGAGAGAATGGACTTGCATGCCTATTGCAATGGAGTTTTCGGAAAAAGACGACAAATTCCGCTTGATTGTGGCAACAGGCCGCCGCAAATCCTCGATAAATGTGGCGAGAATAAGCCACATTGAAATGCTGGATTACGGCGAAGAAATCGCCATCGATATAGAGCCTAAAGAAAAACTGGTTACAACAATTTTTGATGAGCGAAACGCCCTTGAACGTGCAATGCTCCACTTCTCAACCTTTGAAAAAGAAACCATCAAAAATAGTGAAACTGAGTACACTATGAATTTGTATTACGACAAAGAAGACGAGACAGAATTACTTATAAGGATTTTGCAGTTTGGACCATTCATTAAAGTTCACGAGCCTGAGTCCATGGTAGGACTTATAAAGGAGCGTCTGAAAATGCAATCGCAATTTAACGATATGATAGATTGGAGATAATATGAAGTACCGCAAAGACAAATACGGTAACAAAATATCGGCATTGGGATATGGATGTATGCGCTTTACCCAAAAGGCAGGAAAGATTGATATAGATAAAGCTTATAAAGAGATAATGGCGGCTTACGAAGCCGGAGTAAACTATTACGACACGGCCTTTATTTACAGCGGCAGTGAAGCGGCTTTGGGTGAAATCTTCCAAAGAGCCGGTATTCGTAATAAAATAAATATCGCAACCAAACTGCCTCATTACTTAATAAAAAGTAAGGAAGGCTGCGAGAAAATGTTTCAGGAACAACTGAAACGCCTGAAGACGGACTATGTGGATTATTATCTGATGCACATGCTCACGGATGTCAAGTCATGGGAAAGACTGAAATCTATCGGAATTCTTGACTGGATACGCGAAAAGCAGGCATCAGGGCAAATCAAGCAGATAGGGTTTTCCTATCACGGAAATTCCGGAATGTTTTGCCAATTGATAGATGCTTTCGACTGGGATTTCTGCCAGATTCAATATAACTATCTGGACGAAAACTTCCAGGCAGGCCGCAAAGGTCTTCAATATGCGGCAGCACGCGGCATACCCGTAATAATCATGGAACCTCTCCGCGGTGGAAAACTGGTAAACAACCTGCCTGCTGAAGCAGTAAAACTGTTCGCAGAGCATCCTGTTCCCAGAACACCTGCCGAATGGTCATTCAGGTGGCTCTGGAACCAACCGGAAGTTACATGCGTGCTTTCGGGAATGAACTCTGTGGATATGGTAAAGGAAAACTGCACCGTTGCCGATTCAGCTGAGATAGGAGACTTGGGGCCTGCAGAAGAAGCACTGCTGTCCGGCGTTGCTGCTGCAATCAACGGCAAGATGAAGGTGGGCTGCACAGGCTGCGGCTACTGTATGCCGTGCCCGAAGAACGTAGACATTCCGGGAACTTTCAGCGCCTATAACCGACGCTATTCAGAAGGCAAAATCGCAGCTATGCGCGAATATATGATGGGTACAATCCTCCGGAAGGATGTGGCTTCCATCGCAAACTGTATAGGATGCGGCAAGTGCGAATCCCACTGCCCTCAGCACATCGAAATCCGCAAAGAACTTACAGCCGCCAAAAAAGAACTGGAAGGCCCGGTTTACAAAGTGGCTAAAAAAGTAATTCCGTTGGTGATGAAATATTAAATAAAAACAGACCGCTGCAGGCGGTCTGTTTTTTTATGTTGACGGAGTTTTCATACTATACAGCTTAAAAAGCCAAAAATGTATCAAATTTCTTTGTTGTCAGTCGGCTGTTTTGATACGCCAAAGGGTATTTCGGTGTTTTATGTATCAAAAGACAGCGCCTTTTTTGAGAAAAATTGATACATTTTAGTGTGAAACGCGGGTTAAGTGATGAATCCGCTTCACAATAGCAAACACAAACACTTCGCAACTTTTTTTCCAAGATTCCCCACCACCTCCTATGCTATTATCAAACTACGAAAGGCGCATACAGCAAAAGCGGCAAAACATTGGAGGTTTACAGGTTCAAATCCTGGCTGCGCCTTGGGACAACTTAATACTTAAAGGCCCATGCAGCAAATAGGGGATGTACATATTATGAGAGAAGATAACATTTGGGCCTTGTCAAATCTTAAAGCAATCGGGAGGTAAAAAAGATGTTGACACTTTTGAAGAATGAATTTAATAAAACTTACACAGAAAACGGCGCTGTGACACATCAGACTACCATGTCCGATTGTCTTGATTTCTTCGCAAGTGCGGGAGCTCTCAGACAGAGCTCCCCTGATGAAATCATATTGCGCTTCATGAGAGCCTACGCTGAAGACGGCGATATGGCCATGAAGATTCTTTTTTATGCGAGAGACGTTCGCGGCGGACTCGGCGAAAGAAGAACTTTCAAAACTATCATCAGATGGCTGGCTGAAAATCATCCGGAAAGCGTAGAAAAGAATATGAAGTACATAGCTGAATTCGGCAGATACGACGACCTGTTGGTGTTGCTCGATACAAAGTTCAAAGGTCAGGTGATTGAATACATCAAAGAGCAGCTTGCTGAAGACATTCTGAATATGAGCAAGGGAGAAGGCATTTCTCTTATGGCTAAATGGCTGCCGTCCATCAACGCTTCAAGCGAAGAAACTGTAAAGCAAGCGAAAAAAATTGCTAAGGCTCTCGGTATGAACTATGAGGACTACAGAAAAGTTCTGACCAGATTGAGAAAGCACCTCAGAATTATCGAAAATAATCTCAGAACAAGGGATTACACCTTCGATTATTCCAAACAGCCTTCTAAGGCCATGTTCAAGTACAGAAGTGCTTTTTTCAGAAATGACAGGGAGCGCTACGAAGACTTCTTGGCCAAGGTTTCAAGAGGAGAGACAAAACTGAATACAGGTAACGTAATGCCATACGAAATTATTGCACCGGTGGTTTCAGGAAGATATAATAAAGAAATACACGACACAGGAGCTCTTAATGCCACATGGATGCATCTGGAAGACTTCACAGATGGAAGAAATGCCATAGCTGTAGTTGACGGATCCGGTTCTATGTACTGCGGAGGCAATCCTATGCCTGCAAGCGTGGCACTTTCGCTGGGATTATACCTTGCAGAAAGAAACACAGGCGTATTCAAAGACCATTTTATCACGTTCTCCCATTCACCAAGACTTGTTGAGGTGAAGGGAAAGAATATTGTGGAGAGGGTTCAGTATGCGATGAGCTTTAATGAAGTAGCTGATACTAACATTGAAGCCGTATTCAAACTGATTCTGAAGACTGCAGTTTTAAATGGTGCAAAACAGGCAGAATTGCCTGAAACAATTTATATAATTTCCGATATGGAATTCAACCAATGCGCAAGCGGTGCAGATATGACCAACTTTGAAAACGCAAAAAGGCTTTTCGAAAAGTACGGATATAAACTGCCGCAGGTTGTTTTCTGGAACGTAAACAGCAGAAACATTCATCAGCCTGTGACTATGAATGAGCAGGGTGTGGTACTGGTATCAGGCTGCACACCTAGAATCTTTTCACAGATTGCGGCGGGTAACTTCTCGCCTTATGAATTTATGCTGGATGTAATTAACTCGGAAAGATATGCGGTTATTGCCGCATAGGAGGCAATAAATGATTAAAATCACAGGTAAATATAACGAAGCGCTGTGCTTCACTCCTGAAATGGAGGAAAAAGCAGCACAGCAAATCAAAGAATTTTGTGACATGGAAAGCTTTGCCGGCAGCAAAATCAGAGTAATGCCTGACGTACACGCCGGCAAAGGCTGCACCATCGGCACAACTATGACAATTGTTGACAAAGTTATTCCTAATATGGTGGGCGTTGATATAGGCTGCGGCATGGAAACTGTTCAGATTGCCGAAAAAGAAATCGACTTCAGAAAACTGGACAGCATTGCAATTCGTGACATTCCATCAGGCTACAATGTGAGAAAGGAAGCGCACCCAATCGCTGATACCATCGACTTGGAATCACTTAGATGTAAGGAACACGTTGACCTTGACCGTGCGAAAAAGAGTATCGGTACGCTCGGCAGCGGCAACCACTTTATTGAAGTTGATAAAGACGAGGAGGGGTCACTCTACCTGGTAGTGCATTCCGGTTCACGTCATCTCGGTACGCAAGTAGCTGAATATTATCAGAAAGCCGGATATGATGCCTTGGCAGATGAAACAATTCCAAAGGATTTGGCATACGTGAGGGGTCAGCTTTTTGAAGATTATATTCACGACATGAAGATTGTTCAGGAATTTGCCGTACTCAATCGAAAGGCAATGGTGGAGGAAATCATTGAAAAACTAGATCTTACAGTAGTAGATCAATTTACAACAATCCATAATTACATAGACACAGACAATATGATTCTGAGAAAAGGCTCTGTATCTGCTCAAAAAGGTGAAAAAATCCTTATTCCAATTAACATGAGAGACGGTTCTTTAATCTGTATCGGCAAAGGCAATGAGGACTGGAACTATTCAGCACCTCACGGCGCCGGCAGACTTTTGAGCAGAACGGAAGCAAAAAAAAGTCTTTCAATGGAAGAATACAAGAAGGAAATGGCCGGTATCTATTCAACATCCGTCAAATTGTCAACCCTTGATGAATCTCCTATGGCATACAAAGATATGAGTGAAATCATCAGTGAAATCGAGCCAACGGCTGAGATTATCAAAAAAATCAAACCTGTTTATAACTATAAGGCGTAAATCTTAACAATACCTTTTCTTGACACCCCACAGAACCCCTATTTAAAATGAAAATAGGACTACACAAAGAGGTGTTGGAATATGATCAGTAATCTTCAGGCATTAAAATATTTTGAGGCTGTGGCAAGACACGAACATTTTACTAAAGCGGCCAACGAACTTTATGTTTCTCAGCCAACACTCAGCAAGAACATTGATGCATTGGAAAAAGAAATAGGAGTCGTACTTTTTGAAAAACGCGGACGAAATATGTATTTGACTCCATATGGCAAAATGCTTCGTGATTATGTGCAGCGTGGAATAGGTGAGATAGATAAAGGCGTTGAAATGATTCAGTCCATATCCAATGAAAAGTCGGGTATGATTAGTATCGCAACAATCCATTCAAAAGGCTCCTTTAAGTTGCCTCAATACATCAAGGGCTTTTGTGACAAACACCCCGATATTCGTTTTAAATATTCTCAGAAGTCAACTCGTAAAATTCTGGATGAACTTCTAAGCGGGGATGTTGAAATTGGATTCTGCAGTAATTATGACGAAAGTGAAGAATATAATTCACTGCATAGAGAAGAGATTTTGACTGAAGAATTATGCCTTATCGTGCACAAAGACCATCCTATGGCAAACAGGGAATTTGTGGCCTTTGATGAACTTCTTGAAGAAGAATGGATAGGATATAGCGATGATACGGGAATGTCCAGAGCTATTAAAGATGTTATTGGAGATGGCGAAATAAGCCAAAATTTGAGATTCGCCTACCTTGCATCAGAAGGTTCTGCTGTCATCGAACTTGTTCAGGCAGGTCTTGGAATCAGCATTATTCCTAAGAACACAAAACTGAATTTCGATGACATTGTAAAAGTACAGTTTTCCAGCCCATATCTCTACAGACATATTTATATGGTGTGGAACAGTGACTGTACATTGTCACCGGCAGCAAAAGCATTCAGAAAGTATATTTTAAGTTTAAACTAAGAGGGATTATTCCCTCTTTTTTTAAAATTTTTTGAAGCTTCTATTCATCTTTTAAGTGAAAATATAGAATAGAATCGAAGGCCGCATTTCTTGACACATTTTGAGGCAGATATTAAAATGAATATAATATTTGCAACAAGAGGTGACAGACTATGATTAGCAATTTTCAGGCATTGAAGTATTTTGAAGTAGTGGCAAGGCACGAACACTTTACCAAAGCTGCCAATGAACTATATATTTCACAATCTACTCTCAGCAAAAACATTGATGTACTAGAGAAGGAAATAGGAGTAGTTTTATTCGAAAAACGTGGGCGAAATATGTATCTGACACCTTATGGCAAACTGCTGAGGGACTATGTACAGCGCGGTATGGGAGAGATAGACAAAGGTGTAAAAATGATTCAGTCCATGTCCAACGAAAAGTCCGGCATGGTAAGGATTGCCACAATTTATTCAGCAGGTTCTTTTATGCTGCCGCAATATATAAAAGGCTTTTGCGAAAAGCATCCTGATGTCAGATTTAAATATTCTCAAAAACCTACATACAGAATACTGGAGGATTTGCTGAGTGGGGATGTTGAGATTGGTTTTTGCAGCAATTTTGAAGAAAGCGAAGAATACGCTTCACTGCACAGAGAAGAAATTTTCACAGAGGAATTGTGCCTCATTGCCCACAAGGACCATCCTGTATCTAAAAGAGACTCTGTGGCCTTTGACGAACTTGTCGAAGAAGAGTGGATTGGATACAGCGGAGATACGGGTATGTCCACTGCAATTATGGATATTGTAAGAGGCGCAGGAATCAGTCAAAAACTCAGATTCTCATATCTGGCTTCAGAGGATTCAGCCATAATAGGCCTTGTACAGGCAAATCTTGGTATCAGCATCGTTCCAAAGGACACAAAGCTTCCGTCAGATGATATAGTTAAAATTAAATTTTCAAGACCGTATCTGTACAGACATATTTATATGGTGTGGAACAGCGAGTATACTATGACACCGGTGGCAAAGGCATTTAGGAAGTATATACTAAGCGTAGATTAGAGGAGGACTTTTAAGTCCTTCTTTTTCGTTTTTATTTTTTCATCAATAAATACAAAAAAATGAAATTGTTTTTATACAGATACAGGTATAGAATTATGCTATCAAAATATGGGGAGGTAGGAACATGAAACCTTTGGAAGGCATAAAGATACTTGACTTTTCTCAGCTTCACGGTGCCACATTTGCAACTATGCTTCTGGCAGACTTTGGAGCAGAAGTAATTAAAGTTGAGAAACCGCAAGGCGATTATCTGAGACAAATCGGGCCCAAGAAAAATGACACAAGTTTATATCATTCATATCTGAACAGAAACAAGAAAAGTATTGTCATCGACCTGAAAACTGCAGAGGGACAGGAATTGGCAAAAAAAATGGTTTCAAAGGTAGACGTGGTAATCGAAAATTATCGCTATGGTACTATGGAATCTTTTGGACTCGGTTACGATACTCTTAAGGAAATAAATCCTAAATTGGTTTACGGAACCCTCACAGGATACGGAAGAACCGGTGTTAATAAAGAAAAGGTTTGTTTTGACAACGGTGCGGCTGCTTTCAGCGGTATGATGGATATGACCGGATATACAGGAAGTCGTCCAATTACCATGGGAGCACAGTTTGGTAACCTGTATGGAGGTTTGTATCTGGCTTTGGGAGTACTTCTTGCGGTAATTAACGTTAAGAAGGGCGGCGAAGGTCAAATGGTAGATGTATCCGTAGTAGACGCGTTGCTCAACGCTATGGAAGATGGAGTTCTTGACATCGAATTCGAAGGACATCCGCAAATCAGAAATGGTAATATGTCTTTATCCATTGCCCCTTACGATACATTCCAGACTGTTGACGGTTTCGTTTCCGTAGGCGTTCTCAGTGACCTACAGTGGGAAAAGGTCTGCAAAGTATTTGACATGGAAGATATGCTTGAGGACCCAAGACTGCAAACAACAACAGATCGTGGACACAATTACCTGACCAGCGGACTCAGAGACAGAATGGAAGCCTTTACAAAGGACAAGAGTAAGTTTGAAATAGAAAAACTGCTGTCAGAACAGAATATTCCTTGCGGCAGTGTTTGCACACCAAAGGAAGCTTCTGAAAGTGAGCAATTAAAACTGAGAAAAATGCTTATCAAGGTTATGGATCCTGAAGCAGGCGAAGTGGCAATGCCGGGAGTTGTGGGTAAACTTTTAAAGACTCCTGGAAGCGTTGAAAAGGCAGCACCTGTTTTAGATGGAGACAGAGAGGCAATTTTAGCTGAATTTGAAATTGGTAAAGGAGGCGAGCAGTAATGAAACCACTGGATGGAGTAACAATTCTGGACTTTACACAGGCATTAAGCGGACCGTTTTGTGTTCTTAACCTGGCAGATTACGGCGCTCGTGTTATCAAAATAGAAAGACCGGGCCTGGGTGACCAATCAAGAGACTGGGGACCTATGGACAAAAACGGTGTCAGCACATTCTATCCTCAATACAATAGAAATAAAGAAAGCATCGCTATCAATATGCGTGATCCAAAGGGTATTGAGATTGTCAAGAAGATTGCGGCGAAGGCTGATATCGCAGTAAATAACTTCAAAGTAGGCACATTGGAAAAGATGGGACTCGATTATGAAGAACTGAAAAAACTCAATCCAGAGCTGGTATTTACTGCACTGTGCGGATATGGACAGGAAGGTCCAATGGCAAAACTGGCAGCATACGATAACGTAATCGAAGCGACCAGTGGCTTGATGAACCAGTCAGGTATGATTGACAATCAGCCTATCCGTTCAGGAAGCTCCGTAGGCGACAGCTATACAGGGCTTATGACAGCATTCAGCACAGCAGTTGCGTATTATAATAAACTGATGACAGGTGAAGGACAGGTAGTGGACGTTGCTATGCAGGATTCTCTATTTGCCAGCGTAGAAGATGCAATTTTAGAATATTTTGCTACAGGTTATGAACGTCCTCGTCAGGGTAATGCCCGTCCGCATCTCTATGCACCTTATGATGTCTATGATTGCAAAGACGGATATGTGGCAGTTGCAGCAATAACAGATAAAGGATTTGAAGAACTTTGTACGCATATTGGCAGAGAAGACCTGTTGGCAGATGAGCGATTCAAAACCAATGACCTGCGTTGTCAGAACAACGATGAATTAACAATAATTATGCAGGAAATCTTCAAAGATATGTCCTTTGAAGAACTAAATGAATTTCCTTGTAAGTATGCATCCGTAAATCCTGTATACCATGCAGGTCAGATGCTTGAACAAAAGCAGATTCACGACAGAGAAATGATTCTCAGAATCAATGATAATAACATAGGCGAATTCAATGCAGTGGGATTTCCGATTAAGTTTGAAAAGACACCGGCAGAAGTTCGTAAACCATCTTCAAAAGTGGGGCAAGACACAAAAGCTATCTTACTCGAACTGGGCTACACCGACGAAGAAATTGAAGAATTTATTGAAAGCGGCGTAGTCGAAGCGTCGGAATAGGAGGATTTAGATGAATTTTCAATTAGATGAAAAAAGATTAGCATTGCAGGCAGCAATCAGAGAATTTGCACAGAATGAATTATTACCGGGAGTTATTGAAAGAGATGAAGCATCTCAATTTCCATTAGAACAGTACAAAAAATTAGGTGAACTTGGCTATGCAGGACTTCCTTACCCTGTAGAATTGGGAGGAGCAGGCGGTGACTATCTGGACTATGCTATTACCATTGAAGAAATCTCAAAGGTAGATGCGTCCCTCGGTATCGCATATTCCATCGGTCTTTCTGCATACGTTGGAAGTATCTTAAATGGTACTGATGAACAGATTAAGGCATGGACTCCCGATGTAATTCAGGGAAAGTGCCTTGGTTCCTTTGCCCTGACAGAACCTAATGCAGGATCAGACGCGGGTGGCTGCGTTACAACTGCAGTTAAAAAAGGCGACAAATATGTTATCAATGGCCTGAAGTGCTTCAACACTAATGGACCTCTGGCAGAACATTTCGCAGTATATGCACTGACACAGCCTGAACTTGGAGCAAAGGGATTATCCTGCTTCCACGTAGACAAGGGCACACCTGGTTTCTCCATCGGCAAAATCGAAAATAAGATGGGTATCAGAGCAGCACAGGTTTCAGAATTGATTTTCGAAGAATGTGAAATTCCTGAAACTGCACTTATCGGTAAAGAAGGCGACGGCTTCAAGTACGCTATGAAGGCTCTTGACGGCGGCAGAATCGGAGTTGCATCCCAGGCTCTGGGTATTGCAGAAGGTGCATTTGAAATCGCTAGAAAGTATCTGATGACAAGAGAACAGTTCGGCAAGCCGATTTATAAGAACCAGCACCTGGCATTCAAGATGGCTGAGCTGGAATGTGAAATCGAAATGGCTAAGTATATGGTTTATAAGGCAGCGTTGGACAAGTCAGAAGGAAGACCTTATTCAATCCCTGCATCAAAAGCAAAGATGGTATGCACCAATGCTGCAATGCACGTAACAACTGAAGCGGTTCAGATGTTAGGCGGCAATGGATTTATGAGAGAATACCACGTGGAAAGAATGATGAGAGATGCTAAGATTACTCAGATTTATGAAGGCACCAACGAAATTCAAAAGTTGATTATAAGCAGAGACTTATTTAAATAGGAGGCAAGAAAATGGAAGACAGAATTTTTGAAATTGAAAACGGTGTAGGCGAACAGTTAACAGAAACCAGACTGCGTTTTAAGACAAATCGTTCAGTTCCTGATTTACCGGACGATATGTTCGGCGGCGGACAGATTTTAACATTTGCAATGGACTGTCTGACAGACTTTTCAATAAGAAGAGATAACGGCGACGGTTCACTTGATGCTAACATCAATGTAAACTTCCGCCACCCATTATACCGAGGAGATACAGTTGAAAGCATCAATTGGCTTATCAGAGAAGGCAGACGTTCCAGAGTTTATGGATTTGCTCTCTACAAGACAATCGCATACGATAAAGAAGACGGCAGCTACAAGGTATGTAATCCTCCAATACTGGTTTGTGACGGCGAAAGCACAACAGTAGTAAAGAAGGTAAGAGACGAACAGGAAAAGAAATTCTAAAACACAAAACGGAGAGATTCTTCTCTCCGTTTTCTATTTTGATTAGATAAAGTGATTTTAACTACTAAAATAGATAAATATACAAAATGCTTAACGGTTTATTAACAAGTATTCATTCTTAAAAAAGGCTTGGAAACGTACTTTGAGAATAGATTTTTTAACTTAAAAACATATTTTTTATAAAATTTTTATTCATAATGTAGCCAATATGGGAAATTGTTTTCTTATTTTAGCCAGTATAGAATGAAAATGTAATAGGAATCAGGTCAAAATACTGATTCTTATACCATAATCGAAAGTAAGCTACAGTGTAGCAAACTTAAAATACCAAAGACAGAAAGGGTATCTGTGAGGTAAGGCCATTGATTTAATGGCGTTGCCTCACAGGTACCTTTTCTGTTTAATATCAATAAATTGCAGTGTAGTTAAACACAGTCCTACGGACAATAATGATAAAATACTTAGCGTTTTGTTAACAAGCAATCTATTCCTTAAAAGACGTTGAATGAAATGCTTTGGAATTGAATAAAAGATTTAATCTTGGATTTTTTATAACTATTTTTTTATAAAATTGCAAATTAAAGAAATTGTTTTTAAGCGCTTAGGCGTATATTTTTAAAAAGTAACATGTACATATATTAGAGTACTGTTGCTATATGCGTTTGTAAATTTATCTTAGAAGAAAGGAGGGCCTTTTACAAAATTTCGACACCGACTGAATATAAACAGAGTATTAGATAAGGCAGTTATCGTTTTTGCTGCAATATATCAACGGAACATTTCATAATCCGTGTTTACGAAGAATTCGTAAACGAAACCAATGATACTCCATTCTGATACTTCAGATTTCATATTCGGATCGATGCCTGAAATGGACAGGTTTTATAAAACCTGAATAAATTTCAGAAAAAGGAGAAATAACTTATGGAAACTATGGGTATTTTAAGCTTACTCCCTCCAATTCTTGCGATCATCCTTGCTTTCACAACTAAGCAGGTAATGGTATCATTATTCGCAGCAATTTGGGTAGGCGCAACAATGGTATACGGCTGGAACCCAGTTACAGGTCTGATGGGCGCATTCTCTGACTTCATCTTCCCTGCAATTGGTAACACAGACAACTCTCCGGTATTAGTAATGACTGTATTCTGCGGTTCATTCTCATACTTACTTGAAAACGGCGGCGGCGCTAAGGTTTTCGCTGAAACTTTAGCTTCCAAGGTTAAGGGTAGAAAGGGAGCTCAGATTCTGACTGCTGTAGGCGGTACAGTAATCTTCTTCTCCGACTCCACTAACCCAGTATTAATCGGACCAGTTTTCAAGCCATTAACTGACAAAATGTTAGTATCCAGAGAAAAACTGGCTTACATTGTAGACTCCACTTCAGCTACAATGCCATCTATGTTCTTCTTCACAGCTTGGGGTGCTTACATCCTGACAATCGTTGCTCAGCAGTTAACTTACATCGGCGACACAACTAACGCTGTAATCGCATTCAACCAGGCAGTTCCATTCATGTTCTACACAATCGGTGCAGTTCTGATGGTATACTTCATCGGTATCACAGGATTTGATTACGGTCCAATGGCTAAGGCTGAAAAGAGAGCAGCTGAAGAAGGTAAAGTTGTTGCTGACGAACACGTAACAGACAGACTGTTAAGACAGGTTGTTATTCCTGAAGGAGCAACTCCACACTTATCCTCAATGGTAATTCCATTAGTAACATTAGTAGTTTGCATCTTCGCAGGCTTACTGTACACTGGCGGATTCCCAGAAAGAAACGTTATCGATGCATTAGCTAACTGTTCCACAATGAAGTCTCTGGTAACAGCATTCTTCGTTGCAACAATCGTAGCTGCTATCTTCACTATTAAGGACA
>JAFSHN010000014.1 GCA_017440275.1 Bacillota bacterium
GAACAACAGGATTTAAAGTTCAAACTCCATACACCCTCTGTCTTCTCATAAAACCCGGGAACACCTGCAATAGTACATCCCTTTTCGAGAAGTATTTTTGCAAGTCTGTCAAAGCCAAAAGCAGGCGTGCTTCTGTAGCCATTCTTTTCTATCTGTTCTAAGGTAAGTCCTCGTTTAGTCAAATCCTCAACATGCTTATCGGTGAGCGTCAGCATAGAAAGTAACATTTCATATGTCTGGTTTCTGTCATACACCGAAGCAAGTTCAGAATTAGTCGGCAAATCCGGCTTTTCCTTTTTCTTTGATATTGCTTTATAGTCCTTGGGGTTGGCATCACCGTACAATATCTCACAAATTTCACGGTATGCTTCTGAATTAGAAAGACCGTGAGCCTTGCCGTAAAAAGCAATAGCTCCTCCGCTTTCGCCACAGTAATTACACCTGAACTGATTGCGTTCCAGATTCAGGTTAAGTTTTCCCCTTGTGTCTCCACAAAAAGGACAATCGGCATATACACTTTTTCTACCAGGTCTTCTTATACGAAGATTTAAAATGTTTGCGATATCCATTATGTCAAATGGCAAATCATATTGATAATTAGACATAACATCACGCCTCCTATGCTACATATTTAACTCCAAAAGTAAGTCTTCGGAATCTCCTTTCCAGGTCGTAATCCTTAAGCCATTTTAGAGCTTTATGTTCACTTTCGAACTGTTTAGCATTGTAAGCGTTATATGTGGAATATACGCCATGACGAGTCAGTTTGCTCAGGTATCCATGATCAGTTGTTATTACATAGAATTGCTCAAGTCTTTCCTTCTTCGCCCGTGTTTTCTTTTTTCGCTTTAAAACATCTTCCTGACTAAAACCAATGTATATCTGCAGTTTAACTTTTTTTGAATATTCCTTGATAAGCTCATCAACCTTTTCAAGAAACAAATCAAGTTCCGCAGTTTCATTAATGTCAACCTTATGAAGAGTGGTTACTTCAGAACCCTTACCATAATAGTAAACCATGCCTTCAAGATGATGCTTATACAAAAGCTCTTCGTTCAGTTCTTCAAGTGTCTTTGCTTTTTTGACTCCGTTTTCAAAAAATCTTAAAAAGCCGTCATCATCTACCCATTTGCTGTTTCTGACAAAATGCTGATTGTAACTACTTGGAACGTACCCTTTAACCTTGGTCATTAATGCTTCAGGAGATATGGCAGGATTTTCTCCGCTTTTAGAGTAAATCGCAAACCAACTTCTCTCCCGTCTCCAGTGACCTCGATATGTTGTATCCCAGCAGTTGTTGCTGCCGGACAGTACCAAAGGTACTATCCGGCCATCACCTGTCTTTATAAATTCTCTGGCATACATTATTTCGTAACTCAAGATGCCTCACCGCCATTCTCGCAATATGGACAACGCGGATGAATATGGAATTTTGAAACAATATATTCATTTCCGCAGTTTCCGCATGTACAAAGAATCGGGTGCTCCGTATCAGGATTGATTTTAAGACAATAGCAATCTTCCATATCCGGAGTTATTTTCTGAGTTCTCGCATATGCTTTTGCCAAATCAGCATTGGGCGCTTCGATGTAAACTTTACCTGTTATTGTCCAGGTACAGGGTATGCAGTAAGTGTTAGTTACTTCTTCTGTACCAAACATAACATTTTCAAGTGTCTGCATAAAGGAATCAAATTTTGCTTTAAGATTTTTAAGCATCATATGTCCCTCCTTATGCAACTTTTGCCTGTTCTAAAAGGAACATAGCACCGGCTCTTATAAGATTGTTTTTAGCCTTACTTGCATGGTACTGAACGCCCTGAGGTCTTTCCTGAGCAAGCTTACCTAAGGTTTTGCCTTTGTCGATGCCGTAATCAATGACAATTTCTTTTGCAAAGTCTACTGTCATTTTCTTAAGGAGTTCTTCAACAGGCATATCTGCAGTTAACACAACCTTTTCTTCCTTCGGTTTTTCCTCAGGTTTAGTTATGGTTGCTGCCTTTTCTTCAGTTCCAGTAGTTTTTCCGGTTTCTGTTCCACCGCCTTCTTCTACAGGTGCTCCGTCTTCATCAGGATTTGGAAGTGTACCGTCTCCAAGATCGAAGGAA
>JAFSHN010000015.1 GCA_017440275.1 Bacillota bacterium
CCTTTCAATGCTTGAAGGTTATGAAATCGTTGATATCTGCAGAACAGGTATTACAGGTATCGAAAAATAAATTGCTAAATAATTTAATTTTATATACAAAAAGGAGATCAAAAAATGGTTAACAAGTATTATGACTCAGATTGTAATTTCGGAATTCTCGACGGCAAAACAGTTGCTATCATCGGTTTTGGTTCACAGGGCCATGCTCATGCTATGAACTTAAACGAAAGCGGCGCTAACGTAGTTGTAGGTTTAAGACCTGGTTCAGCTCACGCTGCTAAAGCAGAAGCTGCAGGCCTGAAGGTTATGGATATCGAAGAAGCTGCAGAAGCAGGCGATATCGTTATGATGTTAGTACCGGACGAATTAGCAGCTGATATCTATAAGAACAGAGTAGCTAAATACATGAAGGCAGGCGACGTTCTTTGCTTCGCTCACGGCTTCAATATTCACTATAATCAGATTCAGCCAGCTGCTGACATCGACGTTATCATGATTGCTCCAAAGGGTCCTGGACACACTGTAAGAACTCAGTACATGGAAGGCAAGGGTGTTCCTTCTCTGATCGCTGTATATCAGGATGCTTCCGGTAAGGCTAAAGACTATGCATTAGCATATGCAAGCGGTATCGGTGCAGGCAGAGCAGGTATCCTGGAAACTACATTCAAGGAAGAAACTGAAACTGACTTATTCGGTGAACAGGCTGTACTGTGCGGTGGTGTAACTGAACTGATGAAGGCTGGTTTCGACACATTAGTAGAAGCTGGTTATGAACCGGAAATGGCATACTTCGAATGTATCCACGAAATGAAGTTAATCGTTGACCTGATCAACCAGGGCGGTTTCGACAAGATGAGATACTCCATCTCCAATACTGCTGAATACGGTGACTATAGAACAGGCAGAAGAATCATCACAGAAGAAACAAGAAAAGAAATGAAGAAAGTTCTCTCCGAAATTCAGGATGGTACTTTTGCAAGCGAATTCATTCAGGAATTCAATGCAGGCGGAAAGGCTAGATTCCTTGCTACAAGAAGAAAGGAAGCTGAACATCTGCTGTGCAAGACTGGCGCTGAATTAAGAAAGATGATGAGCTGGTTAAAGAAATAGTTTTCAAATAAAATTTTTGAACAAAGAGGTAAATTATGAAATTAAGAAGTAAACAGGTTACAGAGGGCGTTGAAAAGGCCCCTATGAGAAGTCTGTTCTACGCAATGGGATATACTGAAGAGGAACTTTCAAGACCTCTAATCGCTGTAGTTTCTGCTCACAGTGAAATCGTTCCCGGACATATACACCTTGACAAAATCACAGAAGCTGTAAAAGCCGGCGTTAGAATGGCAGGAGGCACACCAATCATGGTGCCTGCCATCGGCGTATGTGACGGAATTGCCATGGGACATATCGGAATGAAATACTCCCTTGCAAGCCGTGAACTTATTGCCGACAGCGTTGAAACCATGATTATGGCTCACGCTTTCGACGGTGCAGTTCTGGTTCCAAACTGCGATAAAATCGTACC
>JAFSHN010000016.1 GCA_017440275.1 Bacillota bacterium
AAAAACGAAACTTTATAAAACTGCATTTGAAAGAAGTGTATCAAATTTTCTTACATCAACACCCTTTTTCAGGCTAATCTTAATATGTCCTGCCTTTGTCCAAAGTTCTACTTCAGAATCAAAATCAAATTTTCCGGCATTTTCTGTGGACCACATTACAACGGAAGAGTATGGTAATGAGTAGATTTCTACCTTCTTGCCTGTCAAACCCTGTGCGTCTTTAACAATAAGTCTCTTGTTTGTAAAAACAGCCACATCTCTTACTGTCTTGTAAGCAGCTACTGCTTCTTCCCCCGGAACTAACAAATCATTTACATCTCCCGGAACAGAAGTTTCCTGCATGAAAATCCATGATGCTACTAAAGCTAATTCATTTGCCATAATAACGCCTCCTTGTGTTTTTTTATATTATACTCTATTACTTAAAAAAAGCCCCTCTTTAGTGAGGGGCATAGTTATTAGAATAATTCATCCTGTGTTGCAATCTTAATTCCTGCTTCTGCAAGAACCTCTTCTGCAGCATTGTTGTCTGCCACGCGAATGATGAGGCAGGCAACGCCAGGTTTGTTAAGTAAGAATGCGTATGCATATTCAAGAGAAATCTTAGCCTTTGCCAGAACCTGAAGAATCTCAGCAAGTCCGCCGGCTTCGTCTCTCATAGAAACTGCAAGAACATTTGTAATTGTGTAGATATAGCCATGCTTACGAAGTATTGCAGCCGCTGCATCTACATCTTCAACAATGATTCTTAAAATACCGAATTCATTTGTATCTGCGATTGATAACGCGCGCAGATTAACTTCATTATCTGACATCAACGTAGTAACTTCTGACAGAAGTCCTACTCTGTTTTCTACAAAAACGGAAATTTGTCTAACGCTCATAGTCTGTTCCTCCTAACACTTGCGTATGTCGGTCTATTGTTATCATTATAACACGATAACTTTTAAAATGTAAACCTATTGGCTGCTAAGGCTTAGAAAAGTTTTCTCTTATCAACAACACGAACTGCCTTGCCTTCGGAACGTGCAATTGACTTAGGTGCCATCAGGTGAACCTTGGCAACAATACCAAGCATAGCCTTTAATGCTGCAACCAGTTCTTTTTCCTTGGTAGTAACATCACGCACTGTATCAGAGAACATTTCAAGCGGCATTTCTACATTGATGTCGAATGTATCCACATTGTTTACACGGTCTACGATAATCTGGTAGTTTGGTGGGAATCCCTGTTCCAAAAGAACTGCTTCGATCTGTGAAGGGAATACATTGACACCCTTGATAATGAGCATATCGTCTGATCTTCCCATAGGTTTTGCCATTCTCACATGAGTTCTGCCGCAAGCACATTTTTCTCTGTTGAGCACGCAAATATCTTTTGTTCTGTATCTGATCATAGGGAAAGCTTCTTTTGTGATACAAGTAAATACCAGTTCACCCTTTTCACCGTCAGGGAGAACTTCTCCTGTGTCAGGATTGATGATTTCTGCTATGAAATGGTCTTCATTGATGTGCATACCTGCCTGAGCTTCACATTCAAAAGAAACACCCGGACCTGAAATTTCAGTTAAACCATAAATATCATAAGCTTTGATTCCAAGGCTCTTTTCAATATCTCTTCTCATTTCCTGAGTCCATGCTTCTGCTCCGAAAATACCGGCTTTCAGTTTTAATTTGTCAGTTAAACCTGCTTCTTTTGCAGATTCGCCAAGATATGCGGCATAAGATGGTGTGCAGCAAAGAATAGTTGCACCCAGGTCTGTCATAAACTGAAGCTGACGGTCTGTATTGCCTGATGACATAGGAAGTGTAAGGCATCCCACCTTATGTGAGCCGCCATTTAAGCCGGGACCTCCTGTAAAGAGGCCATAGCCATAACTTACCTGACAAACATCTTCTTTGGTTCCTCCAACTGCTGTAATTGCTCTGGCACAGCAATCTTCCCAAAGGTCTATGTCGTGCTGTGTGTAAAATGCCACAACTCTCTTGCCTGTAGTTCCGCTGGTTGACTGGATACGAACACATTCTTCAAGAGGTTTTGCAAGAAGTCCGTATGGATAGCATTCTCTTAAGTCGTCCTTTGTAAGGAAAGGCAGTTTATGTAAGTCAGCAGTAGATTTAATATCTTCAGGAGTAACTCCCTTTTCTTCCATTTTCTTTCTATAGTAAGGAACATTATCCCATACATGTTTTACCTGCTTTACCAGACGTTCATCTTGCCAAGCTTTAATTTGTTCAGGGCTTGCACATTCAATTTCAGGTTGATAATACTTAGTCACTATTGTCGCTTCCTTTCTGTTTTAAGCTCTTCCGAGCTGAAATGCTTTTTTATTTAATTCCAGGAATTTGGAAGGAACAGAAGACTCAATGGCCTTCATCCAGGCATCTTCCGAAATATCGAAATATTTTGAAAGTCTTCCCATCAAAACCAGATTAACTGCTTTGGAAGTTCCTGCTTCTTCAGCGAGAGAGAGAGCATCGATGGCATCGACTTTTGCTCCTGTAGCTTCCATCTTTTCGATGAGATTTTCAGGATACTGCATAGCCCCTGTAATTACAGGCATAGGGTCTGTTTCCTGAAGATTTGTAATGAGTTGTCCATCCGGCTTAAGATATTCAAGCCATCTTGCAGCCTCCAACTTTTCGAAGGAAACGATAAAGTCCGCTCCTCCTTTATCTATAATCGGAGAGTAAACCTTTTCCCCGAATCTTACATATGTAACTACGCTTCCTCCTCTCTGGCTCATACCGTGAACTTCCGAAACCTTTACGTCATAGCCTTCAGAAACCAGGAGTTTGCCGAGAGTTTTGCTGGCAAGGAGTGTTCCCTGTCCGCCAACACCTACAATCATAATATTAGTTGTCTTATTCATCATGCACCCTCCTATCTTTCAATGGCGTCCACAGGACAAAGCTGCTGGCAAACGCCACATCCTACACATGTTGTATGGTCAATGACAGCCATTCCGCCTTTGAAGCTGATGGAAGGGCAACCGATACTCATACAGGACTGACATCCGATACATTTGTCAGTATTAACTTTGAGTGCAGGCTGTGTCTTGACACTCTTTAAAAGGACGCAAGGTCTGCGGCTGATAATAACGGAAGGTTCCTCTGCTGCCAGTTCTTCTTTGACCGCTTTATCACAAGCGCTAAGGTCATAAGGGTCGACTACTGCTACGCGATTAATTCCCATAGCTTTGCAGAGAGCCTCAAGGTCAATCTTACCGGCAGGTTCACCTTTGATGTTCAATCCTGTAGTTGGATTCTGCTGATGCCCTGTCATTCCTGTAATGGAGTTATCTAAAATAATCAGCGTTGAATTTGACTGATTGTAAGCTATGTTTGCAAGGCCTGTCATTCCTGAATGCATAAATGTGGAGTCGCCGATTACGCCCACTGTCTTTTTTTCGCCTTCAGCGCCAAGAGCCTTGTTAAAACCGTGAAGTCCACTGACTGAGGCGCCCATACATAGACAAGCGTCCATTGAAGAAAGAGGTGCTGCTGCGCCGAGAGTATAGCAACCGATATCACCCATTACATTACAGTTATTTTCTTTCAATGCGTAGAACAACCCTCTGTGTGGGCATCCCGGACACATTGCAGGAGGTCTCATCGGAATGACCTCATCCAGCTTCTTGCCTTCTGTTATCGGCTGACCTAGTTTTTCTGCCACTAAATTCTGTGAGAATTCTCCGAGCAGTGAGAAGATGTTTTTGCCTTCAACTTCTACTCCAATGGATTTGCAGTGTTCTTCTATGAAAGGATCCAGTTCTTCCAGTACAACCAGACGGTCAACTTCGGATGCAAAATCCTTAATTTTTTCAACAGGTAACGGCCATGCCATACCTAGTTTAAGAACAGAAGCCTTATCCCCGAAAACTTCCTTTGCATATTGATAGCTTGTGGAAGCGGTAATAATACCAAGGGAAGTGTCTCCCATTTCAACTCTGTTTATATCTGCTGTTTCTGCCCACTGAATCAAGTCGAGAGTTCTCTGCTCAACCTTAGGATGACGACCTCTCGCATTGGCAGGGAGCATTACATACTTTTGAATATTCTTCTCATATGCAGAAGTTTCAGGAACCACTCTTTCACCTGTTTCAACCACGCTTTGGGAGTGGGAAACTCTTGTGCACATTTTCAGGAAAACAGGTGTATCGTATTTTTCTGAAAGCTCATATGCTAACTTGGTAAAAGCCAAAGCTTCTGCTGAATCAGATGGCTCTAACATAGGAATCTTGGCTGCCTTCGCATAGTGACGGGAATCCTGTTCGTTCTGTGAAGAATGCATTGCCGCATCATCTGCCACTGCAATTACCAATCCACCTGTAACACCTGTATATGACATTGTAAATACCGGATCTGCAGCCACATTGAGACCAACGTGCTTCATAGCTGCAAAGCTTCTCTTGCCTGCAACAGAAGCTCCGAAAGCAACTTCTACAGCCACTTTTTCGTTTGGTGCCCATTCGGAGTAAATCTCGTCGTATTTTGCTACTTCTTCTGTAATTTCTGTGCTTGGAGTCCCCGGATAACTGGAAACAACTTCACATCCTGCTTCATATAATCCGCGTGCAACTGCCGCGTTACCGAGCATCAATTCTTTCATGATATAACACCTCTTAAAAAGTAATATGGCTTATTCTAACACTTTCTTTTTCCCTTGTAAACAGTATTAACTAATATTTTTTGAATTTTCTGAAAATTTATAATTTATTATTTGACTATGTTGCTGTAATGTTGTAAATTAGTATATAAGTTCTATATTTATAAGGAGAAAGTTATGGTTATTACTGATTTTTTAGAAAGAAATGCTCGTGAATTCGGAGACGACATCTGTCTCGTAGAAGTTAACCCCGAAAGAAAAGAATCCCGCCGCGTAACATGGCGCGAATATGAACTGATTGAATCGACTTCTCCTGAATACTATAGAAATGAAATCAGCTGGCAGATTTTCGACGAAAAGGCGAATCGTTTTGCAAATCTTCTTTTGAGCCGCGGCGTTAAGAAAGGCGACAAGATTGCAATCCTTCTTATGAACTGCCTGGAATGGCTGCCAATTTACTTCGGAATTTTAAAAACAGGAGCCCTTGCAGTTCCTCTTAACTTCCGTTACACTTCAGAGGAAATCAAATACTGTATAAATAAAGCCGATGTAAACATCCTGGTTTTCGGGCCTGAATTTATCGGCCGTGTGGAAGCAATATCTGAAGAAATCAGCAAGACACGCCTCCTCTACTTTGTAGGTGAAAACTGTCCGTCTTTTGCTGAAGATTACAGCATCGCCACTTCCAACTGTTCAAGCCGCAAGCCGAACATAATTCTTGACGAAAAAGACGATGCAGCAATCTACTTCTCATCAGGTACTACAGGTTTTCCTAAGGCTATTCTTCACAACCACGAAAGTTTAGCTCACTCCTGCCGTACGGAACAGGCTCACCACGGTCAGACAAGAGATGACGTTTTCCTATGCATTCCGCCGCTTTATCATACAGGCGCAAAAATGCACTGGTTCGGCAGCCTCCTTGCCGGCAGCAAAGCAGTTCTCCTCAAGGGAACTTCTCCTGATGTGATTCTGGAAACGGCTTCCAAGGAAAAATGCACTATCGTATGGCTTCTCGTTCCTTGGGCGCAGGATATTCTTACATCATTGGATTTGGGCAAACTGAAACTATCAGACTACGAACTGACTCAATGGAGACTGATGCACATAGGTGCACAGCCTGTTCCTCAAAGTCTGATCCGTCGCTGGTTTGAATACTTTCCTGATCATCAATATGATACAAACTACGGTCTTTCCGAATCTATCGGTCCCGGCTGCGTACATCTCGGAGTTGAAAATCCACACAAAGTGGGTGCAATCGGCATTCCGGGCTACGGCTGGGAAGTTCGCATCGTAGACGAAGACTTCTGTGAAGTACCAAAAGGTCATGTAGGCGAACTGGCTGTCAAAGGTCCCGGAGTTATGACATGTTACTACAACGACCCTGAAGCTTCTGCTGCCGTACTACGCGGCAGCGAAAACGAATGGCTCCTCACAGGAGACGTGGCACAAATAGATGAAGACGGATTCATCTGGCTGGTTGACCGTGCCAAGGATGTTATCATCTCAGGCGGTGAAAACATCTACCCTGTTCAGATTGAAGACTTCCTCAGCGCTCATCCAAAGATTAAAGACGTTGCTGTTATCGGTCTTGCCGACGACCGTCTTGGCGAAATCGTTGCTGCTATCATCGAATCTATACCGGGCGTTGAATGCACCGAAGATGAAATCAACGAATTCTGCAAGCAGCTGCCTCGTTACAAGCGTCCGCGCAAGCTTATCTTCGCAGATGTTCCTCGTAACCCTACCGGAAAAATCGAAAAGCCAAAGCTTCGTGAAATGTACGGAGCAGTGGGTCTGGTTGCACAACAGAATAAGGCATAAAAATATTAAAGAGTTCTCTTTATCGGAGAACTCTTTTTTAGGTTGTTGATACCTTTTTAAGTTTTCTAGTACGAATGTATCAAAAATTTTGAGATTTCGCTTGAGCAATTGATACATTTTTGTTTTTTAGAGTTATTAGTAATGAAAAACACGCTTTTTCCTGCCCTATTTTTGATACAAATTCTGTTTTATGTCTATCCCGGTATCAATTTCATAATAATTTTTCAATCAGGTCAATGGTATTCATAATTGATACCATATCAAGGGCTCCATCATTTGAATCACATGTTATAAAAAAATCTCTTGAAGGGAAAAGACTGTTTTCTATGTAAGTTTCAATTTTGTTCATCGCAGTTTCTTTGTATGAGTCTGAGCCAAGCATGCCAAAATGTTCCCAATATACCCATATTCCGTATCGCGTTTTGAAGGCAAAATCCGGATGTAAAACAATTATCTTACCGTTTTTATGCAATTCAACTCTTTTTTCGTATACAAATTCTATTTTGCGTGCAATCAAGGCCTCTACAATAGTAACCTCAGACTTTGATCTAACTTTTAATCCGCAGCTCGTCTGATGAAGAGCCTGATTATTAAAAACTTTTGTTTCTTTATATGACATTGGCAAAGTGTTTTCTACCATTCCAAACTCGTAACGTCTATAATTCTCCAGCATTTTGCTTTGAATTATTATATTTTTTTCTATTATGTCAATTGAAACCTGCAGTTGTTTTTTTCGTTTCAGTTTTTGAATAAGATGATATTTTTCTTTCATGATATATTTTCTTTTATTATTTACAACATGATAATAATATTCCCCTGACTCTTTCCTATTACAAATCAAATATCCTTTCGGCAAATTCTTCAACTCTTTTTTATAATTTTGAAGTATAGTTTTTTCTATTTCTATGTCCCTTTTTGTAATCTCTATATAATCCATATAATCTCCTTTCAAAAGGATTATATCATATATGGAAAATATTGTAAATTCATACTTTGGAGGTGTTTTAGACTTAAATGTATCAAAACTCCCTAAACATAAAATAGAATTTTGATACAAAATATCCACTATCGCATGAATTGGTAGCAAAATCAACCGAAAATCCCTGTTTTTTTGATACATTTTTTGACCTTTGCCTAATCTAGGTATCAGCGCTCCACAAACTGCCAAAAAACAAAAAGAGCTTCCCACTTGGGAAGCTCTAAGCTTGCATCTGTTATAGACTATTTTACAGCCTTCTTTGCAGTTTCGCACAGAGTTGCGAATGCAGCTGCATCGTAGATAGCCATTTCGGACAGCATCTTTCTGTTGATTTCGATGCCGGACTTCTTCAGACCGTTCATCAGCTGGGAGTAGCTGATTCCGTTCATTCTAGCACCAGCATTGATTCTAGCGATCCACATCTGTCTGTACTGTCTCTTCTTTAACTTTCTGCCAACGTAAGCGGATCTTAAGGATCTCATTACAGCTGGGTTAGCAGCCTTGAATACTTTGCTCTTCAGGCCGTAGAAACCCTTAGCCTGC
>JAFSHN010000017.1 GCA_017440275.1 Bacillota bacterium
GAGGGTACAACACTGCTTGGAGAATCTCCAGCGCAAGCTGCCCCGCAGTATGTAACTTCAGTTGCTAAGAGTACCCATGCACCATCAAACCAAAAGAACACATATGCCCCAAGAGATGTTTTACTAAAGGAAACCGCAAAACAAGCTGCATCTGTTATTCCAGTAGAAAAAGAAGAGATGCCGGCCGCAGAAGCTGGCCCTGCGGATTCTGAGGAAAGACCAACTACGCTGCTTAATGAAGAGTTACTGGAAGAAACTACAGAAAGAAAGGAACCTGATAATGCTTCCTTCTTGGAAGATGCTACCGAAGAACCAGCACCTGCAGAAGAAATCCTTGCGGAAGAAACTGATATGGAGGAAGACATGACTTCGGATGATGCAGAAGAAGAAAACCTCCCTGAAGTAAGAAGAGAAAGCAGCTACGAGCTTCCTGGCGTGGTAATTCATCAGAGCTTAAATGGCTTCAAGTACCAGGAGACAGAAGAAGCGCCGCTATTTATAGGCTGCAATATCGCTGCCGCTGATTTTTCAGAAAAGAATCTTGCCGGTGCGAAATTTATAAACTGCAGCATTAAGGAGTCAAGCTTCCTTGATGCAGACCTTACCGGCGCGCTCTTTGAAAGTACAAACTTTGAAGAAAGTAATTTCAAGTTCGCAAACCTTGCAGATGCAAAGGTAATCGGCTGCTGTTTTAAAAAATGCAGCTTCATGAAATCTGACTTTGAAAACGCATTTGTAGAAGGCACAATCTTCAGTTCCTGCACGCAGGATAAAAAGACAAGCTTTGAAAATGCAGTAATAAAAAATGTAGAAATAGCTGAAACCACAGACGAATTCACATTTGCTGGTGCGGTTATCACAGAAATCAAATAATGGAAAGAAGGTATTATAAATGAAGAAATTAACAATCCTGGGTGTACTGGTTATGGTACTTGCCATTGTAGGTACTTTTGCATGGGAGTCATTTGGTCGAGAAGAAGTCATGTTTACAGAAGTTCTTGTTTTTAACCAGGACGTAGAAGCCTACACAACTGTAACAAAAGATATGCTGTCAGTCACAAAGGTTAACCAGGCATATGGCAACAGCTATGTAGAAGCTGATGTTGATAAGGTTATAGGGAAGCAGACAACACAGTTTGTTCCATTGGGCTGTCAGCTGCAGGAAAGATTTTTCACTGAACCAAAGCTGGTAGCAGATAGAACGAGCGGAGAGTATGTATACTCCTTGACCGTAAGCACCTTAAAATCTTACCCTCGTTCCATTGCAAAGGGAGACAATGTAGCAATCTACTGCGGAGAAAATCTGCTGTTTAACACAACTGTTCTTGGTCTTCGTGACTCCAACGGTAATGAAGTAAATCAGGGTGATAACCGTGCTGTAGCAACAGGCGTTATTGCTTCTGTAGAAATTCTTACTGACGTGGAACAGGCTGGAACACTCTCCAAGCTTTTCGCAATGTCTGAAGCAATCGCTATCGTATATAACTAAACCCGGAGGGAAGGAATATGTTAAACGAAGTAATCACATTCTTTGGAGCAGATGCTAAGGTTGGGACATCTATGATTGCCCAAAGTGTCGCCGAAGAACTTGCAGCAAAGAAGAAAAATGTACTTCTTATCTTTGCATCACAGGAACTCTTTGACGAATTCCTGGACACAGAAGATAACCATACTTCTATCGATGATATCCATCTGACAGATCCGGCAAAGCTCACCTTCAATGATATGGAGCACATTATCCAAAAGACGGGCACTTTTGATTATATCAAAGGCTGTGTGCGTCCGACCGAGCTGAGATTTTATCATGAGGATATCTTAAAATCAATCATTACGCTTGTTCAGAAAAGATATGACTATGTCATAATCGATGGTGGCCACAACTACCAGTATCCGCTTCCGGTATACTCTCTTCTTGTTGCAACAAAGAGAGTTTATGTAGTAACACAGGACTATAAGACAATTGCCCGGTTCAACAGCACCGTAAAAACAATCCTTGCTGCGGATGCTTTGAAGACACTTGCAAGTGAAGAAATCGTATTAAATCGTTATAACAAGAATGATGGTATTTACACCGCAGAAAACATCAAAGAAATCTTTGAGCTGCCAATCACTCTGGTGCCAAGAGCAAAGGGCGGGGCAAGCTGCGAGGCAAATCACCAAACCCTTTCAAGGGTAGACCGCGGCTTCAAAGCAGCAATTGCAGAGCTCACAAACCGCCTTACAAATGGGGGTTAGCATATGAGTAATAACCTGGCAATACTAGAAAAAACCTGGGATGCGAAGGAGTTTTTTATTGACGAATTCCTCACAGGCGGCATAAAAGTGCCAACAAATGAACCACAGCCGGACACTAAATTAACAGAACACCGGCGCTTTCCTGCAAGCGAAGAAGCTGCAATGAAGCAGTTCAGGAAAGTTTGCACAGGAGTAAAGATTAAACTTGAGCAGGACTATACACAGCTTTCTGAGTCGGAAAAGACTGCAGAAACCAATATGCAAAAGCGTGCAATCATCGGTGACAATATTGCTGTAAAAAATCTTACAGACAAAATCAAAGATGCAATTGTAAAACTTAATCTGACAGCAGAGCGCTTCCCAGACTATTATCTTAGCCTTGAAGGAGCGCTTTTTTCTGAGCTTTATGGTCATGCCGGCCTTGACCCATGGATAAATGACTATACGGAAGAGTACGCAAGGAGCTCATCAGCAAAGCTGATTGGTGAAAACCTCTACTGCCTGATTGACGGTAAATCCGTGCTTCAGCCTCAGAAAATCTCATCTGTCCGTCGTGACCAGCTCAGAAGAGCTCTCCTCATGGCAAGTCCGAGAGAACGTCTTGATACCGGACACAATGAAGTGTATGTGCAAAGGGAAGATGGAAATCACATCCGAGCAACCATCATGAGCGGGGGATTCACCTTCCCGGACCAGGACGTTATGGTATTCCGAAAATATCTGCTTGCAGATCCTGAAAAACTGACCTTTGAAACACTGGCATCTTACGGGACATTCCCGGAAAAGTGCTGCAAGATGTTCGAAGCACTTGTTGATGTAGGTCCAAACATCTTCTTCTGCGGTGAAGTTCGTTCAGGGAAATCCACATTCCTGCAGACCTGGCAGCATTACGAGGATCCAACACTGGAAGGAACCACAGTATCATCTGACCAGGAAACAGACTATTCCAAAATCACAAAGGGGCCGCTTGTTCAGATTATAGCAGATGAAAAGATGCTTGAGCAGACAGAAAAGAGTCTGAAGCGTCTTGACTCGAACTATATCATCATGAGTGAAGTAAGAACTGCCGCGGATTACAAATTCTATCTTGGTATTACCAACATGGGTACAAGAAGATGTAAATGTACTATTCACGATAACAATGCGGTGAACTTCCCATACAAAATGGCTACAGAAATCGTTACAAATTATGGCGGCGATCAGCAGTCAACGATTTCACAGCTTTATAGCAATATCGACTATGTATTTGAGCTTTACGAAGTACCAACAGACCGTTCAAAGAAACGTCTGAAAGGTATTGTAGAACTCAGATACGATCCAGTCAATGATGTATGCTCTGCTCACAGACTTTGCAAATATGATGCAAGAACTGACAGCTGGAAGTGGAAATGCGACATTGGACAGGACAAATTTGACCTCGTAATGGGTAAAGAAGATACCCTGCAGAAGGTAGTAGACATATTAAAAGAGCTTGAAGCAGAAAGCCCGCTCGAAGATGAAACTGTCGTATACCCTGCATATTACAGAGGAAATCAAAAGATGGAAAGGGGTGACTGCTGATGAAACTTGCAGAAACCGTATCCCTGGTTTTTTACCTCATGTTTTTTATTGGCTGGTACATGGCTTTCTCAGACAGCCTTGCTTATAGCATTGCACAGTCAAGAGCTAAGTCTCAGGTGCAGGCCAAAATTAAACATAGCAAAGCAAAAGATAAGAAATCTGACAAGATGGGCATCAATGAGTATTTGGAAGACATGCTTGCCATCGTCGAAGGAAAGAGAAAACCTGGTGCCGTAATCAAATTCTATGAACTGAGTGCAATTCTTGGGATTTTCGGCTTTTTTGGTGCAAACATTATTCTTACAGCAAAGGTTGCACCGCTTGCAGCCATTATCGGGCTGTGCCTGCCTCTTGCTTACTACAGAAGTAAGTTGCAGGAAATTCGAAACGAAGCCTCTATGGAAGGTGAAATCCTTGCAACAGAGCTTCTTAATAACTACAAGGTAAGCTTTCACAATATCCTGGAAGCAATCAGAAACACCGCGGAAACCTTATCCGCAGAAGAAGCTCCTCACTCAAAAAGAATGCTTCTGCAGCTTGCCCATGAGTTTAACACCGTATCTACAAAGGAAGATGTAGAAAAGGCAGTTGAACGATTCAAATTCGGCATTAACACAACCTGGGCATCACTTCTTGCTACGAATATAGAACTTGCTCAGACAGAAGGCCTTGTAATTACTTCTTCAATGGAAGACCTGATATCTTCCATTATCAAAGCACGTAAGGCAAAGGAAGAAATTAAAAGACAAGGCTCTGAAGGAAGAACCATGCTGAAATACCTGGTCCCTGCAATCTATATCATTACAGTTATAAGCGGTACCGGGGTATTTGATATGACACTCGGCGAATTCTTCCACAAACAGTTCAGAACTGACACCGGTTCAACATGGTTTGTTATCGTTATAGCTACCTATATAGGATCCATCCTCTTTGCCAATTTCATAAGCAAAGAAAAGATGGATATTTAAGGAGGGCAGTATGGAATTTTTGAATCAACTACTTGAAAGTTTTGTTCCTGCCTTAAGGGTATTGCTTACGTACATACCGGGGCTTCCGGCATACTTTTGTCTTTTCTTTTTCTGCTATGGGGCATATATTACCTTTCTGAAAGGAACATCAAGCTACTATAAAGATATTATTACAGAATATTTTGACACAGAATCTGAAGAAGACGTGCTGTTTGTAAGAACCGGCGTAAATATTACTGCAAATAAGTACACATTTATGCTGTATATGTTTGCAGTGTTAATCTTCCTGATGTTTGGTATTATGTCGGTGTCTTCTGGTGATATTCGTCAAATGCTCACCGGCGTTATTGTAGCATTTCTTTTAGTGTTCTTTCTTCGCCCGCAGAAGTTCATCTTCGGCGACATGAAGAGCCCGTTTGTAATTATTACTGACGCAATATCAAAAGGCAGAAGAGAAGAGTATGACAAAGAGCTGTATAACTCCATTACCATCTTAAAGAATCTTGCAATCGCCCAGGAAGGGAGCCCATTGTCAGCCGACCTTATTCTGGAGAAACTGATGGAGAACAGTAAGAAGTTAAAACCGGTTTATGCAGAAATGCTGTCTATTTACCGAACCGGAGATAAAACAAAGGCTATCAAATACTTTGCTGATGCTATCGGGACAAAGAACGGAAGAACCATTGCAATGACATTTGAAAAGCTTGATAAAATCAATCCTTCAGAACTGAAGCTGCAGGTAATATCCTTGCAGGAAATCATGGCTGAAGAACGTTTCACAAAAGGGCTTGAGAAAGCTGAAAGCAGAGGTAATATCTTATATGCACTTGCTACTGGTTGCTGCTTTGTATGCCTCTTAAACTTCCTCTTTGTATGCGTAATCATGGATACACTCACCATGCTCGGTGGAGTTTTCTAGTAGGATGCAAAGACCCAAATTGATCCAACCGCTGTTAAGCGATTGAATAAAAATTATATCCATACACTATTAAGAAAAGGAGATGAAAAAAATGAAAGAATTCATCGTTGTAATGGCAATCGCTATCCTGGGCGTATTCCTTGCGCTCATCATTTTCAACATGAAGGATGAAGTATCCTCCGTAAGCGATGCTGCAACTACTGACATCAGCAGCGTTGCCGGAACACTTGGCGGAATGAATCCGTAATACTTTTACTCATTTGAAAGGAAAAAAGACATGAAAGAATTTATCGTAGTAATGGCAATTGCCATCCTGGGCGTATTCCTTGCGCTCATCATTTTCAACATGAAGGATGAAGTTTCCTCCGTAAGCAATGCTGCAACTACTGACATCAGTGGCGTTGCTACAACACTGGGCGGAATGAACCCATAACATCTTTGTGGAAGCGAAAGGAAAAAAGACATGAAAGAATTTATCGTAGTAATGGCAATCGCCATCTTAGGCGTGTTCCTTGCTCTGATCATTTTCAACATGAAGGACGAAGTGAAATCCGTAAGTGATGCTGCAACAAGCGACATCACTGACCTGGCAACAGGTCTGGGTGCATTAAATCCATAAGATTGAAACGAAGTACGACATTTATCAAAGCCCCCAGCCGGGGGCTTTGATTTTGTCAGCAAACTAATGAAACGAAAGGAAAAAAGACATGAAAGAATTTATCGTAGTAATGGCCCTCGTTGTATTAGGTGTGTTCATTTTCTACCTGATTTTGGGGGATGATTCCAATTCATTAAAATCTGCATCAAAGGGCCTCATGGAAGCTCAGGTACAGGCACTTGGCTAAGACAGAAGGAGAGGAAAAATGAAAAGCTTTATATCAGGACTTGCAATGCTGCTTCTCCTTTCCGTATTTATGGTTCAGTTCACTGTAAACCAGGTTACTCATGACAAGCTTCTCTTTGCACAGAAAGATATTACAACAGCACTCCAGGAAGTAAAGCAGGAAGGATGCCTTACTCCGGCAATCGAAGCTGATCTTCAGACAAAGCTTATTGATGATCTGAAGCTTTCCGATGCAAACGGTATCGTAATTACTGCAAGCCATGAGGACATTAACAACCGTGCGTACAGAGGCACTGTAATTGAATACACAATCACGCTTCCGGTGAAAAATCTTGTCGGAGCAGCAAGCTTTTTTGGAATTACAAATAATGAGACAACCAAAACATATAACGGATTTGTCTCAAGTGAATATGTAGGATAGGTGCCAGGAAGGCTCCTGGCACTTTAATACAGAAAGGAGAGGGGAAACCAACGCCCCAAAGCTCGTATGAAAGAATTTATTATGGGGATTGCAATGATTCTCCTTGCATCCATATTTCTGA
>JAFSHN010000018.1 GCA_017440275.1 Bacillota bacterium
CTACGGCTGGACAACTGATATGCCAGAAGGTTTAGTAGAAGGTACAGCAGAATACGGACTGTATGAAGAATTAACAGGTCTGTTATCTTCAAGCGGTATGCAGGGTATGATGTGGACTATTTCCTTAATCCTCTGCGCTATGGTATTCGGTGGTATCGTTGACTGCACAGGCGTTATGGCAACAATTGCTCACGCTATGCTGAAACTTGCTAGAGGCACAAGAGGCGGCGTTGTAACTGTTACAGTATTCACTTGCATCCTCGTAAACGTACTCTGCTCCGACCAGTACTTAGCAATCATTCTCCCAGGCAGAATGTTCAAGGAAGCTTTCGAAGATATGAGACTTGCTCCAAAGAACTTATCAAGATGTCTGGAAGACTCCGGTACAATCACTTCAAACTTCATTCCATGGAACACATGTGGTGCTACAATGAGTAACTTCCTGCAGTGCCCACAGTGGGGTGCAGGCGGATATGCTCCTTATGCAATCCTCAACTGGTTCAACCCATTAGTATCCATCTTCTACGGATTCACTGGAATCTCCATGGTTAAGATGACTGAAGAAGATTACCAGAAGATCTTAGCAGAAAGAGAAGCTGATAAGGCTGCTGCTGCTAAGGCAATGGAAGCTTAATCTAAAGCTTGATTAAAACAAAAAACAATTGAATAATATGCGATTATAAAAAGAAGTAAATAAAACATAAACCAAAAGACCTCGGCAAACGCCGAGGTCTTTTACTATACAAAAAAGGAATCCACCAACGGATTCCTTTTTATCTCAATATTATTCTCCAAGTACAACTTGGCTGACAGCTTCACTCGGTATGGTAACAAGTTTTCTCAATTCATTGAGTTTTGCGCCATCCATCGGAGGAACACCTTTCAATCTGTATGTCAATCCGAGTTTGGCATATTTGTTTACTGCCATTGTGTGATAGCCAAGTAGTTCAACCTTGTCTACGTATCTTAATTTCTTGATAAACTCATTCAGCAGTTCAATATCTTCCGGTGTATCATTAATATCAGGAACTACTACATTTCTAATCCAGACGTTCTTTCTGTTCCTATTTATAATATCAATTAATTCAAATAGAGTTTCTTGTTTTCTGCCGGCAATAATTTCAAATCTATCAGACATTGGATGCTTGATATCAAGAAGTACTAAGTCTGCTTCACGGATAGCATCTTCAGTATATTCATCCACATAAGTACCGCTGGTATCAATGGCAGATCTTATCCCTACATCATTCAACGCTCTTATTGCCTGTGTGAGGAATTTGCCTTGCATCAGTGGCTCTCCGCCAGAGAAAGTCACTCCTCCTTTGGAACCATAGTAAGGTCTCCCTCTTTCAGCCCAGTGTACGATTTCTTTGATTTCAATGTCTCTGCCGCCATCCATCCCCCAAGAGTCCGGATTATGGCAATATAAACATCTGGCAGGACAACCCTGCATAAAGAATACGGTTCTGATTCCCGGACCATCTACTGCTCCGAAAGTTTCTATAGAATGTAGTCTGCCTCTCATGTTTTCCTCCAAATGTTCTTCTTTAGAATACGAGGTGCTCAGGATATGAGCACCTCGGTCAATACTATTTTATTTCAATACGAATGTACTTGTCAAGCAGCCTTTATTATACGTGGCTGTGGAATGTTCTTGCAATTACTTCTTTCTGGTGGTTCTTGGACAGAGCGTTGAATCTTACTGCGTAACCGGATACTCTAACTGTTAAGTTAGGGTACTTTTCTGGATTTTCGTAAGCATCTTCAAGCAGATTTCTGTTCAGAACGTTTACGTTCAGGTGGTGAGCACCTCTTTCGAAGTAACCATCTAATAATCCAACTAAGATGTTAACCTGATCTTCCTTAGTCTTACCTAAAGCTTCAGGAGTGATGGAGAATGTGTTGGAAACGCCGTCCTGGCAAGTATCCCAGTCAATCTTGGATACTGAGTTCAGAGAAGCGATAGCACCGTGGCTGTCTCTTTCGTGCATTGGGTTAGCACCAGGAGCGAATGGAGTTCCAGCTCTTCTTCCGTCAGGAGTATTACCTGTCTTCTTTCCGTACATTACGTTGGAAGTAATAGTCAGTACGGACAGAGTGTGTACGGAGTTTCTGTAAGTAGGGTGCTTTCTTAATTCTTCGATAGTTCTTTCGGAAATCTTAACTGCAATTTCGTCTACTCTATCATCGTCGTTACCATATTTAGGGAAGTCACCTTCAGTTCTGAAGTCGACGATTACGCCGTTTTCATCTCTGATCGGGTAAACCTTTGCATACTTGATTGCGGACAGGGAGTCAGCTGCTACAGAGAAACCTGCAACACCGAATGCCATCAGTCTC
>JAFSHN010000019.1 GCA_017440275.1 Bacillota bacterium
TCTACACCGTCAACACCTAAGAGTCTTAAGATTGTTCTCTCAGTGGATACTGTTGTATGACGGTCGATAAAGTCCTGCATATCATGAGCAATGTTTGCTGCATGCTGACGTGCGCTGTCAACAACCTTTGAGTCAAGATTTAATTTGCTTTTCATCCTTTTTCTCCTTATTTAATATATTTTTTCGCACCTTCAATTATCTCAGAGCTGAGTCCCAGCATCTTTGCAATATTCAGAGCATCTTTAGGTACTTCACCTTGCTTTTCTACTCTATACAGACGATAATCCATATATTTCGATATTATATTAATCCTCTCACGACGCTTTGCGTACTGAATTTCCCTATTTAAAAGATCGAAGTTTACATCTGCCAGGCCTTTTACCTGCATATTAACAACGCCTTCCTTTTCGGTCACAGTTTCAAAGTGAGTCGTAATAAGAGAAATATACGGTTTTGTGATGAGGTAATCCACAAGAGATTTGGTTAATGCCAAACCTTCAATTGGATTTGTGCCGGAGGCAATCTCATCAATTAATAGCAGAGTTCTGTCCACACTGTGGTCCAGAATTTCTTTGAGTTCTTCCATTTCGCTTCCGAAACTGGAAAGTCCTCTTTCAACGGACTGGCTGTCGCCTATCAGAATCTGCATATAGTTGGAAAGCCCAACCTTTGCTTCCTTTGCGCCTACGAAGAATCCATATTGAGTCAAGATTGCAGTCTGTCCGCAAAGTTTCAGCGAAATTGTCTTCCCACCCATGTTTGCTCCGGTTATACATGTAACCCCATCGTGGAGTTCAATGGAAACCGGACAATAAGTCTTGCCTTTTGACTTCAGAATCGCTTCTACCTGAAGGTTTCTTCCGTCAACGATTTTAATCATATGTTCATCGACAATCTCAGGCTTTACGCAGTCACGCTGAACTGCAAATAAGGCCTTGCCGAGAGCCAAGTCAAGAGCTCCGATTCGTTCACAGTTTTCCAAAAGAACGGCTTCATATTTTGAAATTTCAACGGAAATCTGTCTGCGAACTTCTTCCTCTTCTGCTTCTATAAGAGCATGAAGATTATCCATTTCCCTCATATGCGCAAAAACCACATCATTGGCTTTGAGCATAAAGGTTGCTGACATATGATCCTGATCTACCATCTCTAAAGCTTCAATGGATTTGATCTTTTCAAATTCAGGCTTATTTTTATAAACAGTAATATCAAACTTTGGTGTAAGCACAATACCATACTGCGCTTTAATTTTTTCTTTAAGAATCTTCTGCTCTTTTCGGATCGCAAGTTCCAATTCTCTTTTATGTCCTCTGAGTTCCTTAAGTTTTGCAGAGAACTCATCATATATGTAGAAAGTATTTATTCTGTCCTTGCGAGGATCCAAAACATCAAGAAGTTCAGTAGTGTCCTTAAGGATAAATTCCTCAGGAACCAGATAGTCGCCGGCTCTCACTGTAAGCTGCATCAGTTTTCTCATTCCAAGGAGTAAACTCTTCACTTCATAGATTTCTACAGTGGCAAGAGACTGTGTAGCCGCACGTGTGATGGAGTAAGTAATATCCTTAACCTCCATAAACATTTCCTGAATCTGTTCAACCAATCGGCCATTGTTTTTAACAAATTCCACCATAGATTCAAGCTTATCAAGCTCTTCTCTCAGCTCATCTTCTTCACCGGGGAAGAAAGGTTTGATTTCTTTAAGCTGCTTCTTGCCGAACGGTGTATTCAGGTCTATATTCTGCATTACATAATCAAGCCCTGTTTCAGTTCTTGTTTTTATGTTTGCAAGTCTTCTGTTTGATCCCATTCTCATAAGGTCGCACCTCCTAAATTACACTCTTACGTCGATTACAGGAATGTCAGGCACTGCTTCCTGCATTGCATTACGTAAAGCTTCGCTGTCAAAAGTGTAACCGCTCGGTGCCCAAGGATTAACGGTAATTGCTGCAATTTCAATGTTCTTAAGAACGCTTACTTTAAATCCCTTCTTTCTCCACTGCCCCCATTCCATTGGATTTAAGAAAATCTTTGTAGGGTTTTTAAGAATGAATTTAACTTTCTTAAGTTTTTTTGGATTGATGTCTGCAATTACACTGTTTGTAAAAGCACCCGGAATGTATACATATTCTGTATTTTCATCTATTGCATCATCGATGTATCTTGCTGCTCCCAGCCCTGTTGTCAAATCAAGTTTTTTAACCTGACCCTGCTGGCTTACCAACATAATTTTGTCATCGAAGTTATTTTCTTCAATTATAGTTCTTGCACTGCACTCTTCCATTTCCGGAATTGAGTACAGATTCACAATATGTGCAGTTTCATCTACAACTTTTTTCATACTTCTTGAAAGAACTGCACCTGTTGAAAGGATGATTGCATCGGAAGTTTCAGGTGAAGCGATGGATTTACGGTCAATAGCTCCGTCTATTAAAATCAGTTCGCATCCATACCCGAACATTTCTTCACAAACTCTTTTAGTGTCCATAGCTGCAGGCGGTCCCGCAATCTGAACATATCCACTGTCTGCAACTCTGCAGATGAGCAAATCTCCGATTGGAGTTGAATATTTGGTTTTCTTTAAAATTTCAAGGCCTGCATCAGCTAATTCGTAGAGCTGAGTAGGCACAGTTACGATTGTATCCTGGTCCAGATAAATTTTAGGTTTCTCTGTTCCCGTAACTAAGTCTGTGCTTTCGCCGTCTCTTCCGATAGATGTAATTCCAAGGAATACTCCATCGTCCATTGCCTCTTCAATCAGGAAGTTCATTGCTGTAGTCTTACCGGCATTCTTTGCCATCCCAACGATGGAAAGTGTCTTGTATTTAGTTGACAGGTCGTAAAGTAACCCCATTTTTGCTTTTCCTCTTTTCGCACCTATAGGGAGACCGAGTTGGTCCCCCTATAGATAATAATTTTTGATTTGATTTGAAAGAATTAGTGGGCGTTTCTTTCGTGTCTTGCCAGGTTAGCTGGTTCCATGGATCTGATTTCAGGTCCTTCGCCCAGTGCAGATACACCCTGGTACTTGTAAGTCTTCTTGCCTGTGCAGTAGTCGCAGTTGCAAGGGATGTCTTCCAGATGAGGTTCTGTGTAAGTTGTGATAACGCCTTCGTAGTTTCTCAGGATTACCTTGTGTGGAGTCTGGGAAACGATGTACTGAGGCATTACTGGAGTCTTACCACCACCACCAGGAGCGTCAACTACGAATGTAGGAACTGCATAACCGGAAGTATGTCCTCTTAAACCTTCGATAATTTCGATACCCTTAGAAACTGTAGTTCTGAAGTGTTCGATACCGATGGACAGGTCGCACTGGTAAATGTAGTAAGGTCTTACTCTGTTCTTTACCAGTTCGTGCATTAATTCTCTCATCTTGTGCTTGCAGTCGTTAACTCCTCTTAACAGTACTGTCTGGTTTCCTAAAGGAA
>JAFSHN010000002.1 GCA_017440275.1 Bacillota bacterium
CAAGTTGAAGCAGTAGCAGAAGTTGTAGAAGCAACTGAAGAATAATTTAGGAAAGGAGGAACTTAAGCCATGTTAATGCCAAAGCGCGTTAAACGCAGAAGAGTTCACAGAGGAAGAATGAAAGGCGTAGCAACCAAGGGTAACACAATTACTTACGGTTCTTACGGTTTAGTTTCACAGGAATGTGGATGGATTACTTCAAATCAGATCGAAGCTGCCAGAATTGCGATGACAAGATCCATCAAAAGAGGCGGTAAAGTATATATCAAGATTTTCCCACACAAATCAGTAACAAAGAAGCCTGCTGAAGTACGTATGGGTTCCGGTAAAGGGGCTCCAGAATACTGGGTAGCAGTAGTTAAGCCAGGCAGAGTTATGTTTGAAATCGAAGGAGTTTCAGAAGAAAAAGCAAGAGAAGCTATGAGACTTGCTTCACACAAACTGCCTGTAAAATGTAAGTTTGCCATCAAAGAAAACGAAGTAAAGGGTGGTGAAGCATAATGGAATTAAAGAAAATGAGAGATATGTCCGGTGCTGAATTAAACACAGAACTGACAAAGATGAAGAAAGAACTGTTCAACCTGAGATTCCAGCACGCAACTGGTCAGTTAGAAAACCCAGTTAAGATGAGAGAACTCAAGAAGGACATCGCAAGAGTAAAGACAATCATCAGAGAAAAAGAACTTGCTAAGGTTCAGGCTTAATAGAAAGGAGGATGTAATATGACAGTTGAAAGAAATAGAAGAAAAACTAAAGTCGGAGTTGTTGTTTCTGACAAGATGGAATAGACTGTAGTTGTTGCAATCGAAGACTTCGTAAGACATTCCCTTTACGGAAAGGCTGTAAAGAGAACTAAGAAAGTTAAAGTTCACGATGAAAACAACGAATGCCAGATTGGCGATAAGATTAGAATTATGGAAACAAGACCATTATCCAAGGATAAGAGATGGAGACTTGTTAACATCATTGAAAAGGTTAAATAAGGGAGGCACTAGATCATGATTCAGACAGAAACTAGATTAAGAGTTGCCGACAATTCCGGTGCAAAGGAATTACTTTGCATCCGTATCCTTGGAGGCACAAGCCGTCAGTATGCAAATATCGGCGATGTAATCGTTTGTGCAGTTAAAGAAGCTACTCCAGGCGGAGTTGTGAAGAAAGGTGACGTTGTAAAAGCTGTAGTTGTTAGAACAAAGCACGGTGCTAGAAGAGCAGACGGAAGCTACGTAAAGTTCGACCAGAACGCTGCAGTAATTATTAAAGATAAAGAAGATAAGAACCCAGTAGGTACTCGTATCTTCGGACCGGTTGCTAGAGAACTTAGAGAAAAGGGCTTTATGAAGATCGTTTCATTGGCACCGGAAGTACTGTAGGAGGTATAAAGGATGCGTATTAAGAAAGGCGACACAGTGGTAGTAATCACTGGTAAAGATAAAGGTAAGTCCGGTAAAGTTCTTAAAGCAATGCCAAAGGAAAACAAGGTTGTTGTTGAAGGCGTAAATATGCAGACAAAGCATGCGAAGGCTACTCAGAAGTCTCCAGCTGAAATCAAGCATATGGAAGGACCTATCGATGCTTCTAACGTAATGCTTTACGATGGAAAGCAGGCAACAAGAGTTGGCTATAAGATCGAAAACGGTAAAAAAGTAAGAGTGTCCAAGAAAACTGGCGCTGTAATCGACTAGGAAAGGAGGAGAAAACTTTGACAGCAAGATTAAGAACAATGTACGACGAAAAAGTATTCGTTGAAATGAAGGAAAGATTCCAGTACAAGAACGTTATGGAAGTTCCTAAGTTAGAAAAAGTAACTATTAACATGGGTCTTGGCGAAGCTAAGGACAATGCTAAGGTTATGGAATCCGCAGTAGAAGAAATGGGATTAATCAGCGGACAGAAGCCTGTTGTAACTAAGGCAAAGAAATCCATCGCTAACTTCAAGGTTAGACAGGGAATGCCAGTAGGTGCAAAGGTTACTCTTAGAGGAGACAATATGTACGAATTTGTTGACAAGCTTTTCAACATCTCCCTTCCAAGAGTAAGAGACTTCAAGGGCGTTAGCAGAAACTCCTTTGACGGCAGAGGAAACTATTCCATGGGTATCAAGGAACAGTTAATCTTCCCAGAAATCAACTATGATAAGGTTGATACAATTAAAGGTATGAACATCGTATTTACTACTACGGCTAAAACTGACGAAGAAGCTCAGGCTTTACTTGAACTTCTTGGCATGCCGTTTGAAAAATAATAGGAGGGAATCATGGCAAAAACATCTCTCAAGGTAAAACAGCAGAGAACACCTAAGTTTTCTACACGTGCATATACTAGATGCAATCTTTGCGGAAGACCTCATGCTGTATTAAGAAAATACGGTATTTGCCGTATTTGCTTCAGAGAGCTTGCTTACAAGGGTGAAATCCCTGGCGTAAGAAAAGCAAGCTGGTAATTTAAAGAAAGGAGAAATACTGTAATGACAATGACAGATCCTATAGCAGATATGCTAACAAGAATCAGAAATGCCAATACTGTAGG
>JAFSHN010000020.1 GCA_017440275.1 Bacillota bacterium
CCATGAGACACACAAGAAGAAAATGGAATGCAAATATCCAGACTATTAGAATCGCTGAAGAAAATGGCACAGTAAGAAGAGCTAACGTGTGCACAAAGTGTATCAAATCAAATAAAGTGAACCGTGCTATCTAATTTAGAAATTCGCTGAAGACTCACATAAGTGAGTCTTTTTTATTTATTCAGAAGAATAACTCCGCAAGCGATTAAAACTAACCCCAATAATATAATCCAGGCCTTAGGAGGAAGAAAAAAGGCACATACGGTAACTACGCCGAAGACTAAAAGAACGAATCCCACATCTTTAGTTTCCTTATAAAGATTAAAACACTTTTTTTTGCGATGATTGCTGCCGTTATTATTGTTCATTTTGCACCTCCTTACATATCTTATGAAAACTGATAGGAATTTGTGAATAAATGTGTTAAAATGAACTAAAGGAGATGTAATTATGTCATTAACAGTCAGAACAAATTTGGGAAATATAGTTGTAAACGATAATGTAATTGCAAAGATGATTATCAAAGGTGCCGAAAAAAGTGGGGAAAAGCTTTTCCTTTCAAATTCAAAAGGCAAGCTGCTGGGAGCTGTTTCAAGAATTAATGCAGGCGATTTGGCAGGTAATTATGTTATCAAGGAAATTGACGCAGCATATTATTTGGATTTTTATGCTGTGATTCGTTTTGGTGCCAGCATTAGTGCTGTTTCCAAAATTGTTTTAGATTCAATTGAAGAAGAAATGCACGAAATGTTTCCTGAAAAAGCAGGACATATCACACTCCATATTGTCGGTGTAAAATCTAAGCAGATTGCACTGCGTAACATAGAGGTTAAGAGGGATTATGAAGCTTCAAGATAAGGTTCAGACCATAAAGGGAGTAGGAGAAAAAAAGTCTGCTCTTCTGAAAAATTTAAAAGTGGAAACCATCGATGACCTTTTGCATCTTTACCCAAGAAAGTACGAAGACAGGCGGGAGGTCATATCTATTATGGAAGCGCCCTTTGGCAAAGATGTTTTGGTCAAAGGCGTGGTAACATCCAAACAGATGTGGTCAAGAAACAACAAGAAAGTACCTTTAAAGATAGCCATACAAGACAATTCGGCTAAACTGGAGGTATTGTTTTTTAATGGGAAATTTTTATCAAATCTCTTTGTGGTTGGTAACGAATATACTTTCTACGGAAAAATTAACCTGAATAACGGAAAGCGTCAAATGTCTCATCCTGAGTTTCACAGAACCGGAGATCCCGATGACGTGAGAGGAATTTTTCCTGTTTATCCGCTGACAGAAGGTCTTACTCAAAGCTATATGAGAAAACTCCAGATGGCGGTCCTTGATCTGGCGGATGAATCAGAAGAATGGATTGATGATGAAATCGTCAAAAAATATAATTTGTGCAGCCCTGCGTATGCATTAAAAAAAATTCACTTTCCTGAAGACGAAAGACAGATAAAAGAAAGCCGCTACAGAATGGTATTTGAAGAACTGCTTACTCTTCAAACAGGTCTGTTTTATATAAAAGAAGGCATACGTGAAATCAATAAAGGCGTATATGTAGATGAGAATATTTCGGTACAAGATTTTATCAGTCGGCTGCCTTATCAACTGACTGATGGGCAAAATCGCGTATGGGGAGAAATCCAGAGAGACCTGGCAAAACCAACGCCGATGAACCGCCTTGTGCAAGGAGATGTTGGTTCCGGAAAGACTGTTGTGGCCGAACTTGCCATGTATAAGACGGTTAAAGCGGAATATCAGGCTGCTATGATGGCACCTACGGAACTGCTGGCAAAACAGCACTATGCTTCTTTAAAACGCGATTTTGAACCTCTTGGAGTGACTGTAGATTTGCTGTGCAGCAGCATGAAAGCAAAAGAAAAGAGAGAAGTGCTGGAGCGTCTTGCAAATGGTCAGACTCAGATTCTTGTAGGTACCCATGCAATTATTCAACCTGATGTAATATTTTCAAAACTTGGGCTTGTAATAACTGACGAACAACATAGATTTGGAGTTGATCAGCGCACATTACTTGCAGATAAAGGAACAAACCCTAATATTCTTGTAATGACGGCAACACCGATTCCAAGAACACTGGCGGTTATTCTTTATGGGGATTTGGATATTTCTATAATTGATACTATGCCTCCGGGCAGAAAACCAATAAAAACACACCTTAGAAATGAAGATGCGAGAACTGCAATTTATAATTTCGTTCAGGCACAGGTAAAAGAAGGCAGACAGGCTTATGTGGTAGCTCCGCTGATTGAAGAGTCGGAAACTTTAGATGTTCGCTCCGCGGCAGAACTTTACGAAGAACTTACTGCCCAATATCCTGATGTTCGTATTGGTCTGGTTCACGGGGCAATGAAACAAGAAGAGAAGGATTCTGTTATGGAAGCCTTTGTAGAGGGCAAAATAGATGTATTGGTTTCTACCGTTGTAATAGAAGTAGGAATTGATGTTAGCAACGCTACGGTTATGGTGATTGAAAATTGTGAACGGTTCGGTCTTGCACAGCTCCATCAGCTGAGAGGACGAGTAGGACGAGGCAGACACCAGTCCCATTGTATTTTAGTCTGCGGTCACGAAAGTAAGATTGCCAATATGCGTAATGAAATCATGTGCAAAAGTGAAGATGGCTTTGTTATTGCCGAAGAAGACCTGAAACTGAGAGGACCGGGAGAAATTTTCGGAACGAGACAGCACGGTTTGCCTGAACTTAATATAAGTGATCTTGTTAAGCACGTGGATATTTTGGAAGATGTCAAAGCTGTGGCAGCAGAAATATTGAGAAAGGATCCGCAGTTGAAAGAAACATCCAACGTTGTATTGCGTCAGCGCGTAAAAAAGATGTTTGGAGAAAACATTCAACTGAGATTATAATATGAATTTATATGAGATTTTAGAAAAACTGAATATACAATTCGAGGAAAAGAAACATGAACCTGTTACGACTATTGAGGAGGCCTTAAAGATTGCAGATATGATCAAAGGCCTTGGAACAAAAAGTTTGTTTTTGCATGATAAAAAGAAACACTATTATCTTGTCATAGCTGAGGAAAACAAACGCATAAATATCAAAGAAATAGCCCATATAGTCGGAAAATCCAGCCTTTCTTTTGCAAGCCCCGAGCGGCTTATGGAAGTTTTGGGTCTTGAGGCAGGCAGCGTAACACCTTTTGGAATTATTAACGACCATGAGAACAAGGTTAAAATTCTCATAGATGAAGAACTCAAGGGAAAAAGACTCCTGTTTCATCCCAACACTAACTGCAAGACAATTTCTGTCGAATTTGATGACCTTATTAAGTTTATTGAATTTGAAGAGCACAGCTATTTATTTTTTCAATTGGAAATGAGAGAACAGTCAGGAGTATAATCTTTATATATTACAAGATCGGAGGAATAATATGTCTAATATAATCGTAGATGCAATGGGCGCTCAGTGTCCAATCCCTGTAGTTAAGGCAACAAAAGCTTTAAATGAACTGAAAGAAGCAGCAGTTGTTGAAGTTCACGTAGATAACGAAGTTGCAGTTCAGAACTTAACTCGACTTGCACAGGGCAAGAGCCTGGAAGTTAAGAGCGAAAAGGTTGAAGAAGCTCATTTCGTAGTTTCCATCAACGCAACAGGTGAAGCAGTAGCAGTGGAAGAAAACATTGCTTGCATCCCTGACCAGAGAGGAAATACAGTTGTTGTAATCAGTTCTGACAGAATGGGTGAAGGCAATGATGAGCTGGGTAAAGTTCTGATGAAGGGTTTCATCTATGCAGTTTCTCAGCTGGAAAAACTGCCTAAGACTATTTTGTTCTATAATGGTGGAGCAACAATTCCGGTAGAAGGTTCAGTTTCACTGGAAGACTTAAAGAGCATGGAAGCGCAGGGTGTTGAAATCCTTACTTGCGGTACATGCCTTGACTACTACAACCTGAAGGAAAAACTGGCTGTAGGTAATGTGACAAATATGTACACAATTGTTGAAACTATGAACAACGCTTCAAGCATAATCAAACCTTAATACAGAGGCCAAAATCGTGAGAGAAAAAACACTCAAAAAAGTAATAACTTTCAATTCTACTACAGATGCCATCGCATTTGAAAAATATTGCCATGACAAGGAAATTCCGGGAAGACTAATTCCTGTTCCCAGAGAAATTTCAGCAAGCTGCGGAATCTGCTGGGCAGTTCCGGTTGAGGATGCTCCGACTGTTGAAAAAAGTATTGAAGATGATGGTATTGTCTGCGCAGGCGTATATGAATTGATGCTTTAATTAAATGTAAAAAAGCCCTTACTGAATCAGTAGGGGCTTTTTTGTTAAGAATATTAGTGATAATGCACTTTTGCCGTTATTACTTTCCGGCCATCTGTCTTTCAGCCATTTCGACTAATCTCTTAGTCATATAGCCGCCAACGTAACCATTCTGTCTTGCAGTTAAGTTACCCTTGTCAGTCTGGTCATAGTTTGACAGACCCAGTTCGTTTGCAATTTCTGTCTTTAAGCTGTTTAAAGCAGGTTTTGCATTAACATTCATCTTATCCTGTAATGACATTTCATTCACCTCCTATTACACCAATAGTTTGTGCGGGAGGAAATTTTATATGTGATGCAATTACTTCCAACTGAGTTAATCTTCGGCTCTCGTTCTCATCGCATAAAATATCATTAAAACCAAATCACCCTCAGCCGCTCATGTTTCAGATAATTTCTAAGCTTAATTCGCATAGTTTGGGAAAAAGCCTTTGTCTCGTCGCTTTTTGATATTATCCGCGGTGCAATCCTTCGGATTTACTGCGCACTTATAGCACTCAAAATCTCTGGAGAATTTTTCGTACTATAAGCTTACAGTCAGTCCCTGCGGGACTTTGCACCGCCGGATTTTTGGGCGACATTCGCAAAGTTCTTTTGTCGCCAAACTATTTGCTCATTTTCGCTTGAAATTATGGCTGAAACATTCAAAGGCTGCGGGTGATTTGGTTTTAATGTTTTCATTTATATAAAACAAGGGTATAATGTTAAAAAGTTTTGATTGATACTAACTTCAGGAGGTCATCATGGGTAAGAATATAATCAGAGTTGCGAGGGGCTTGGAAAAGGCGGATTTGGTTCTTAAGAATGCTATGATTCTGAATGTCTTTACGGAGGAGTTTCTGCCGGGAGATGTGGCTGTTGTCGGAGATAGGATTGCAGGAGTTGGAGAGTACTCGGGCGACAGAGAAATGGACTGCAGCGGCAAATATATCGTTCCGGGATTCATTGATTCTCATGTTCATATTGAATCAAGTATGGTGAGTCCTTTGGAATTTACAAAATATATAGTAAAAAGAGGGACAACCGGTATTGTTGCCGACCCTCACGAAATAGTAAATGTGTGCGGAGCAAAAGGAATGGATTATATCCTGGATGCAACAGAAAATGTACCTTCTAACGTAATTGTTATGGTGCCGTCTTCTGTACCGGCCACCGATATGGAAACAAATGGTGCAGGGAAATTCTTAAAAGATGACATTATGCCGTATATGAGTCATCCGAGAGTGAGAGGGCTAGGAGAACTGATGCGTTTTGTGGATGTTCTGGAAGGACACGAAGAAACTATGGAAAAGGTAGAAGCTTTTTCCGATTATATAATTGATGGTCATGCACCGGGGCTCACAGGGAAAGATGTTCAGGCATACAGGGCAGCAGGTGTTCTCAACGATCATGAATGTGCAACTGCGGAGGAAGTTGTCGAAAAAATCAGAGCAGGATTTCAAATTCTAATCAGAGAAGGCAGTGGTGCCAAAAATTTAGAGCAGCTTGTAAAAGGTTTGCTAAATGCGCGTATACCTTTGGACAGATGTCTTTTTTGCAGTGATGACAGACATCTTGAAGACATAGAGACAGAAGGGCATATGGATTTTTGCGTTCGTAAAGCAATTAAGCTGGGAGTTCCCGTTGAAAAAGCCTACAAAATTGCTTCATACAATGCGGCTCAGTTTTATAAAATACCGCATAGCGGAGCTGTTTGTGCAGGCCATCTGGCAGATTTAGTTGTTCTTAACGATGCCGAAAATGTTGAAATTTCATTTGTTATTAAAAGCGGAAATGTGGTTGATGAGGAGTGGCTTAATTCTTTCAAATATGAATTAAAAGACGAAACACTGCTGAATACTGTTAAAATCAATCAAATAAGTGTGGAAGACATAAAATGCGAAAGTAAGGGCGATGTGCTTGAACTGGTTCCGCATCAACTTTTAACACTGCACAAAAGGGAAGAAGTGCCGTCAGTTGATAATATGTTCGTTCCAAATGAGGAATATTCCAAATTGGTAGTTGTTGAGCGACACGGCCAAAACGGCAACATCGGCGTATGCCCGATGAAAGGATACGGAATTAAAAACGGAGCTGTTGCAACCACTGTTTCTCACGATTCCCACAACATCATTGCAGCAGGCGACAATGACGAAGACATTGTTTGTGCAATCAACAAATTAAAGGAAACTCAAGGCGGATATGTAATTGCATCGAGCGGCAAAGTTGTGGATGTTCTTCCTCTCCAAATTGCCGGTCTTATGAGTATTGAAAATGCCAAAGCTGTTCAAAAGCAAACAGCTAAAATGGTTGAAATGGCAAGGGAGATGGGTGTTGCAGAAGGTGTGGATCCATTTATAACTCTTTCCTTTATGGCTCTAACCGTTATTCCTGAAGTCCGTTTAACGGAAAAAGGAATGTTTGATGTCAGAAAGATGGAATTTATGGTATAATATATTCAGTCAGAACTTACACGCAGAACTGAACGAAGAGCGCAAGAAAAAAGGTTTAGATGAACTTCCTGCAGTCAATCCTTTGAAAGGCAGTACCAACACATACGCTAGAAAGGATAAGTCCTTTGATAATGCATTTGACTTTTTTAAACAGATGATAGAAAAAGAAGAATAAATATTTCAAAAACAATAGAGTCTTCGGATTCTATTGTTTTTATTTGCTTTTAAAGTGGATATAAGGTATTATCTATTATGTGAAATCTATATGACTGACCTATAACCAACAAAATGGAGATATAAAGGAGACACACATGAGAATCATAGCAGGAGATTTTAAGGGCCGCAGACTGGAAAGCCCTGAAAATTACGATATTCGTCCTACTACGGACAAGGTGAAAGAAGCGCTGTTCAGCATTATTTCCGCACATGTTTATGACGGAGTTTTTGTTGACCTTTTTTCCGGTACAGGCAATTTGGGACTTGAAGCCCTTTCCAGAGGAGCAGCTAAATGCTATTTTGGAGACAATTCAAGACAGAGCATCGGCATAATTAAGAGAAATATTGAATACTGCAAGGCGAAGGACAGAGCTGTTGTATATGCAGGGGACTATCTTAATACATTGGATAAAATCAACGACAAAGTCGATGTTTTCATTTTAGATCCTCCTTATGAGGCCGGTTATTACGAAAAGTGTTTCGAAAAAATCAGAGAGCTTGATTTGTTGGCTGAAGATGGAATCATTGTGGCAGAACACAGATTTAACTTGGATTTGCCGGAAGAAATGTCAGGTTTTGAGAAGATTAAGGAAAGAAAATACTCGCATATTGTTTTGAGCATCTATGCGGATAAATAGTTGCCTCAAGTTTTTTATTGTGATAAAATAAAATTTAGAAAACTTGGAGGCTGGTTATGAAAACTAAAGCACTTTATGCAGGTTCTTTCGATCCGCTTACTCTGGGGCATCTTGATATAATCGAAAGAGCAGCTAATATTTTTGATGAAGTAGTAGTAGGCGTTGTAGTAAATCTCGAAAAAAAGACTATGTTTACCTTCGAGGAACGCATGGAAATGATTGAAAAGACCGTTGAGCATCTTCCAAATGTCAAGGTTGATATGTGTAACGGACTTTTGGCTGATTTTGTTAACAACAACGGTTTTAACGTGGTTGTAAGAGGCCTGAGAAACGGCTCTGACTTTGACGATGAGCAGTCTATGGCACAGCTTCATCAGCATTTATATAACGATAAGACGGAAACCGTATTTCTGATTTCCGACTCCAAGTATGCTTTTATCAGCTCTACAATGGCCAAACAAGTTATTTCTTTGGGCGGCAAAGGGGACATGCTGGTACCGCCTTACGTACTTGAAAAAATGAAAGGGAGATTGAACAAATAATGGAAAATACAATGAAAGTTTTAGACCTTCTGGAAGAACTGGAAGATATCGTAGATACAGCTACAGGATTACCTTTAACAGGAAAGATTATGCTTGATGCGGAAGAAATTTTCCAGATTGTTCGTGAAATCAGATTAGCTCTGCCTGACGATGTTCAGCAGGCTAAATGGATCAGAGATGAAAGAGACAGAATTTTAGCTGAAGCAAAATCCGAATACGAACGCATCATCAGAGAAGCTAAGAAGCAGGCTGACTATCTGGTAGAAACTGACGACATCACTCTCAGAGCTACCAAGTTGGCTGCCGAAATCAAGCAGGATGCAGAAACTCACTCCCGTGTTATGAGAATGAGAACTTACGACTACGTAGACAAAATGCTTTACGATATGCAGGGTAAGATGGACGAGCTCAATATGAAGTACTTCGGCGAAATGTACACAAACCTGGAAAACACATTTGCAGGTATCAACGAAGTCCTTGCAGCTAACAGAGAAGAAATGAAGAATCTTGCTTATAAGACTCAGAACGAAGTAGAGCAAGGCTCTTTCGCACCTACAGAAGAATAATTAAAGATTTGGATGCTCAATTTGAGCATCCTTTTTTTATAGTAAAAATCTCTTTATGATAATATCGATTACTTCGGTGTCTTCCAGATCATCTTCATAAGTACAGATTAGATTTGTATGTTGTTTATATCCATATTTATTGTAAATTTGTACTTTTTTTATTGTATTTAACTCGTATTGTGCGTTGTCCATAAGCCCAAAGTGTTCCCAGACTATTATGGTTCCATCATGTTTAAGAATGACAAAGTCGGGATAAAAGACATGATTTCCTAATTGCAACTTGCATTCGTATCTGAAAATAATATTATGTGCGGTGAGTCTGTCTGCAATTGTACGTTCGGATTTTGATCTTACTTTGACACCGGAATCCGTAATGTATTTGCATTGTTCTTGCTTGAAAGGGTTTTGTTCAAAATTTGCTTTTATCCAATCAAGTTGTTCTTTAGTATATTGACAATGAGAAAGCGCAGAAATTTGAAACTCATTTGGTGGAGAAGTATCTTGAAATTTCAGTAATGCAGTTTCTAATATTATGCAGTTATGTTTTGCCTTATTTACATAAGATTCTAATAGTTTTTTTCTGCCTGCTTTGTAAAGACGTTCACTGTCTTTTGTTATGCCTTTTTCAATGCTGTTTATAACTTCACAAAAAAATATATTTCTTTTTCTTTTGCGAATGACTAAGCGACCAATACGATTATATTGTTTAAGTTCAGCTTCCGACATTTTGATATTTAGTTTTTCTTCTTCTAAAATTGTTTTTATTTTCTTTAACATATTACAGATTTTACCATTTATTGTTTTAAGGTCAAGCAAAATTCCATATTTCACATAATATAAGTCTTTAAATGGAATTCACAAGGATTTTAACGTTTTGGGACTTAGTGAAATTCCATTTTTTATGTTTTTTTGCAACTAAAATGGAACTATTTCGAGATTGATAAAGTAACAATTCCATTAATCGCTCCTAGAAATAGTGAAAATGGAATTCATGACAGATGCTGTTTTTTAAAGCATCATGGAATTCCATATTACAACCCGTTTTTCCGAATAAACGGAACTCCTGCCCAATATAATCTTAATATGAGCAGAGTAACCTTAAAAGAAAAGTTAATATTCGTGCTTACAGCTATTTTTGCTGCATCTATGGTCTTTTTTACGGAAAATACTGAAAACGGTACGAAGGTAGCCATTATAATTTGGCTTAATTCTATTGTTCCGGTGCTTTTGCCGTTCTTTATATTTTCGGATTTTATTAAGCGTACGGGGATGCTGCAGATACTTCCGCCGCAGACATATTCCTTTGCCGCAGCCTTCCTTTCAGGTTATCCCACAGGAGCAAAAGTTGTGGCCGATTATTTGCACGCGAAGGAAATCACAAAACAAGAAGGAAAATACATATTAAGTTACTCTTTGGTGACGGGACCGGCATTTATCATATTTACCATCGGAGAGTTCATTGGAAGCCGAGAAGGTGCTGTGATTGTTGCAATTGCTCATTATTCAGCCGCGTTCTTGAATTCATTGGCTTACAGAGTGCCTCTTCAGAAACGGAGAAAAACTGATACTTCGGTAACTGCAAATTATTTATCCGGGTTCACTAATGCTATATTTGAAGGCTTCAGGGCTATGACAATTATTCTTGCTTATCTGATGTTTTTCAACATATTAATTAATATGGCGGGTGAGGCAGGACTATGGAGAGGAATCGGAAATGAAACTTTATCGGCTGTACTTACAGGACTTATGGAAATGACCGTAGGAATCAATGCCATTGGTATGTGCTACATAAGTATGAAATTTAAGATAATATTGGCCGCTTTCATTGTTTCCTTCGGAGGCCTTTCGGTAATAGGGCAGTCTGCGTCAATTGCTTCCGGAAGCGGAATAACTTTTTCAGATGTTGTAAAAATAAAGATAAGTCACGGCCTTTGGGCAGGAATTGTGGCTACACTAATTATGAATTTTGTGGTAATATAAACCTATGAAGACGAAAAGCGTAGGAATAATAGCTGAATACAATCCGTTCCACAATGGGCACCTTTATCACATCGAAGAATCACGCCGGTTGACAGGTGCCGATGTTGTTGTGTGTGTAATGAGCGGAAACTTTATGCAGCGTGGACAGATGGCCATTGCAGATAAGTGGGAAAGAGCCGAGGCGGCCGTAAGATGCGGTGCTGATCTGGTAGTTGAGCTTCCCACTGTTTTTGCGTGCAATTCTGCCCCATACTTCGCAAAAGCAGGAGTAGAAATTCTTGAGAATCTCGGAACAGACTATATTTCCTTCGGCAGTGAATCGGGCAATATAGATGAACTTGCTGCAATTACCCGGGAAATATCTGCAAATGAAGAAATGGAAAGTGTTATTCGCCAAAAAGTTAAAGATGGTATTGCTTATCCAAGAGCGAGAAGAGAGGCTGCAGCACAACTGTTTGGTGAAGAAAAGGCACAGATTTTGGATTCGCCAAACAATATTCTTGCAGTAGAATATCTGAAGGCTATGAAGAAAGCAAAGCCTGTTACAGTGTGCCGCAAAGGTCCCGGATATCACGACCTCAAGTCAGAAGATACTCTGGCATCTGCCACTGCAATAAGATATTTACTAGAGGAGAAAAAAGATATTTCAGCACTTCTTCCTGAGGCTTCGGCAGAAATAGTTTTGAGAAGTAAAAAACCTTCCCAGGACGTTATTTTTGAGTTGTTATGCCATAAAGTTCTTACAACCGATGCTGCAAAATTGGACAAAATTGAAGCCGGGGGAGAAGGTCTGGGTAACAAAGTTAAAAGCATGATAAGAACAGTTTCTTCCTATGAAGAATTGGTAGATGTTCTTAAGTCAAAAAGATATACAAGAACGAGAATTAATCGCTTTTTGATGCAATTGATACTTGAAGTTGAGTCTGTGGAGAGGTACAATAATTATGTTAGAGTGCTGGCTTTTAATGACAAGGGCAGTGCTTACTTGAAGCAGGTCAAAAAAGGCGAAGAATGTGAACTTCCTATCATCACAAACATCAACAAAGATCTGGAAGGAAACGAAGGAATTGTTGCCACAGTGAACAAGGATATTCTTGCTTCTGACCTTTACAATCTGGCAAGTGGCAGAGAACTTTACAGAAACTCAGATTTTGTAAAAAAACCTACAAAAATATCCTTGACTCCATAAGGATATTCTGTTAAAATGCCCAAGGAAATAAAAGAAAGCAATCTTTAATTCGATACAGAGATATCGGCAAGATTTGAAAATATATGACTTGAGGGATTACTATGCCCTAATGTTTTTATGAGTATAACTTGCCGAAAACGGCAAGTTTTTTTGTTTATACTAATGAGGAGGAACTCTTATGAAGAGCGCAATCACACAATCTAATAACATCAAAATTGAAAAAGACACTATTACTATCCCTACTTTCGTTGATGTTCATGTACATCTGCGTGAGCCGGGATTTTTTTATAAGGAAACAATGAAGACAGGAACTATGGCAGCAGCAAAGAGCGGATACAGCCACGTTTTCTCTATGCCAAATCTTAAGCCTGTTCCTGACACATATGAACACCTTAAGGAACAACTTGATATCATCGAAAAGGATGCTGTCATTAAGGTTATTCCATACGGCTCAATCACAATGGGTGAAAAGGGCGGAGAACTTTCAAAGATGGAAGAAATGGCGCCTTATGTGTGCGGATTTACAGACGACGGTGTAGGTGTTGAAAGTGAAGAACTTATGGAAGCTGCTATGGTTAAGGCTAAGGAACTGGGCAAGATGATTGTTGCTCACTGTGAAGATATGGCTCTCAGAAACGGCGGCTACATTCACGATGGTGAATATGCAAAGAGAAACGGGCATCTTGGAATCTGTTCAGAAAGTGAATGGGCACCAATTGCAAGAGATGTGGAGTTAATTAAGAAGACAGGCTGCAGCTACCACGTATGCCACGTTTCTTCCAAAGAAAGTGTTGAAATCATAAGACAGGCAAAGGCTGCCGGAGTAGATATTACATGCGAAACTGCACCTCACTATCTGGTGCTGACAGACGAAGAAATCCTTGATGAAGGAAGATTTAAAATGAATCCTCCTATCAGAAGCGCAGCAGACAGGGACGCTTTAATTGAAGGACTGTTAGATGGCACTGTAGATATGATTGCAACAGACCATGCGCCTCATAGTGCAGAGGAAAAATCAAAGGGACTCAAAGACAGTGCAATGGGTATTACAGGCCTTGAAACTGCCTTCCCTATAATCTACACAAAGTTAGTAAAAACAGGAGTGCTCACATTAGAAAAAGTTGTAGAACTGATGAGTACCAACCCTCGTAAGAGATTCAGACTTCCTGAAGCAGATCCTGAAAAAGATTATGCTGTTTGGGAAGTTGCAACAGAATACGAAATCAACCCTGAAGAATTTACTTCTATGGGCAAGGCGACACCGTTTGCCGGAGAAAAAGTGTATGGTAAATGCCTGAAGACAGTAGTAGATGGCGAGACAGTATGGAGTGTTTAAGGAGAAAATTATGAAGCAGAGTATTTTCGTAGTAAAAGAAAATGTCAAGATTGCCAAAAACACCATGAAAATGGTGCTGGCAGGTGACACTTCTCATATTACTAAATCAGGTCAGTTTGTTAATATTAAAATTGAGGGACTTTTCCTCAGAAGACCTATTTCCGTGTGTGATGTAGAAGATGGAGTCCTTACAATTATCTACAAAGTTGTAGGTAAGGGAACTGAAGCTATGGAGGTCATGGAAGCAGGTCAGGAACTTGACATTTTAACAGGACTTGGAAACGGTTATGATACAGCAAAGAGCGGCGATAAGCCTGTTCTTATCGGCGGCGGAGTAGGAGTTCCTCCTATGTACAACCTGGCAAAGAGATTGAAAACTGAAGGAAAAGACGTACAGGTTATTCTTGGATTCAACACTGAAGAAGAAGTTTTCTACAAAGAAGAATTTGAAACACTCGGTGTAAAAGTTTACGTTGCAACTGCAGACGGAAGCGTAGGCACAAAAGGATTTGTTACAGATGTACTGAAAACACTGGATTACACTTACTTTTTCACTTGCGGTCCTATGCCGATGTTCAAGGCCATCGAAAGCATTGCAAAGACATCCGGTCAGTACAGCTTTGAAGAAAGAATGGGATGCGGTTTCGGTGCGTGTATGGGATGTTCCTGCGAAACAAAATACGGTAATAAAAGAATTTGCAAAGACGGTCCTGTTTTAGAAAGGGAGGAAATTATATGGTAGATTTAAAGACTACACTGTGCGGAATCACTATGGATAATCCTATAATTCCTGCCTCCGGAACTTTTGGGTACGGATATGAATTTGCAGAGTTATACGATATCAACTGCCTTGGAAGTTTTTCTTTCAAGGGTACTACAAGAGAACCGAGATTCGGTAATCCTCTGCCTAGAATCGCTGAATGCAACGATGGCATGATAAATGCTGTAGGACTTCAGAATCCCGGCGTAGATGCAGTTATAGCAAAGGAAATGCCAAAACTTGCTGCTTGCTTCAATAAGCCTGTAATGGCCAATGTAAGCGGATTCAGCATTGACGAATACACAGAAGTTGTTCAGAAGTTGGACAATCAGGAACAGATTGGCTGGTTTGAAGTGAATATCAGCTGCCCTAACGTACACGGCGGCGGAATGGCCTTCGGCACAACTTGCGAAGGTGCTGCAGCAGTTACAAAAGCAGTAAGACAGGTGACTAAAAAACCTCTTATCATCAAACTTTCACCAAATGTAACTAATATCGTAGAAATTGCGAAAGCATGCGAATCTGAAGGAGCTGACGGTATCAGTTTAATCAATACACTCCTTGGAATGAGAATTGATTTAAAGACCAAGAAACCTGTAATTGCCAACAAGATGGGTGGATTTTCCGGACACGCAATTCTGCCGGTTGCCCTCAGAATGGTTTATCAGGTTTATGAAGCCTGCGACATTCCTATCGTTGGAATGGGCGGCGTTCAGACTGCTGAAGAAGTTATCGAGATGATGCTTGCAGGAGCTACCGCAGTTGAAGTAGGAGCGGCAAACCTTGTAAATCCTTTTGCATGCAAAGAAATCATAGAAGATTTACCTAGAGTAATGGACAAATATAATATCAAGAGTTTAAGTGAAATCATAGGAGGTGCCCACTAATGGCAAAAGACGTAATTATCGCATGTGACTTCGAGTCAGCGGAAGAAACTTTTAAGTTCCTGGACAACTTCACAGGCAGAAAACCTTATGTAAAAATCGGTATGGAACTTTACTATGCAGAAGGTCCTGCAATAGTTAAAGAAATCAAGAAGAGAGGACACAAGATTTTCTTAGACCTTAAGCTTCACGATATTCCTACAACAGTAAAAAAGGCTATGGCAGTACTGTCAAAGCTTGATGTAGATATGACAAATGTTCACGCTGCAGGGACAGTTCCTATGATGGAAGCTGCCATCGAAGGCTTAACAAAACCTGATGGCACAAGAAACACAATGCTTATTGCAGTAACACAGCTGACTTCCACAACGGAAGAAGTAATGCAGGAAGATCTTTTAATTGAAAAGCCTCTTCCTGAAGTTGTTATGCACTATGCTGCAAATGCAAAAAAAGCAGGTCTTGACGGTGTTGTTTGTTCACCGCTTGAAGCAGGAGTAGTTCACGATAAGTGCGGAGCAGAATTCCTTACTGTAACACCGGGTGTAAGATTTGCCGGAGCGGATGCTCAGGACCAGAAGAGAATTACAACGCCTGAAGATGCAAGATTAAGAGGTTCTGACTATATAGTAGTAGGAAGACCTATTACAAAGGCAGAAGATCCACAGGCAGCATACGAAAGATGTATTAAAGAGTTTTTAGGAGAATAGAGGAGGACACAAAATGATTTTAAAGAAAGATATTGCAGAAGGATTATTAAAGATTGAAGCTGTATTCTTAAGACCTGAAGAACCATTTACTTGGGCAAGCGGTATTAAGAGCCCTATTTATTGCGATAACAGACTGACTCTGACAGCTCCTGAAGTTAGAGATAATGTGGAACAGGGACTTATGGAAATCGTTCAGCAGCACTATCCTGAATGTGAAGTTCTCATGGGAACAAGCACTGCAGGTATTGCTCATGCTGCAATCGTAGGTCACAAGATGAATATGCCTATGGGTTATGTAAGAGGCTCTGCAAAAGACCACGGCAGAACAAACAGAATTGAAGGGAAATTACTTCCGGGACAGAAGGTTGTTGTAATCGAAGACTTAATTTCAACAGCCGGTTCCTCATGCGAAACTGTAGAAGCACTGAGAGAAGCAGGTGCTGAGGTTTTAGGCATCGCAAGCATTTTCACTTATGGAATGAAAAAAGCTACTGACAAATTAGAACAGTATCAAGTTAAGAACGTTAGCCTATGCGATTTAGATACATTAGTAGAAGTTGCAGCAGACTGCGGTTATATAAAAGAAGAAGCTAAGGAAGCGATTCTCAAATTCAGAGATAATCCTTCCGACGAAAGCTGGATGAGAGGAGTAAAGTAAATGAAAGAAATCAGAAATCTAATCAACATCACCGATTTAACACTTGAAGAAATCGATGGCTTAATCGATGTTGCTAATGACATCGTAGAAAATCACGAAGCCTATGAAGACATTTGCGCTCATAAAAAACTAGCTACATTATTCTTTGAACCGAGCACAAGAACAAGACTGAGCTTTGAAGCTGCTATGCTGGAATTAGGCGGATCCGTATTAGGATTCTCCGAAGCATCATCAAGTTCTGCAGCTAAGGGCGAAAGCGTATCCGACACAATTCAGACTGTTGGTTGCTACGCAGATATCATTGCAATGAGACATCCTAAGGAAGGTGCTCCTATCGTAGGTGCAAGAAGAACTACAGTACCTATCATCAACGGAGGAGACGGCGGACACTTCCACCCAACTCAGACTTTAACTGACCTTTTAACTATCAAGAGAAAGAAGGGCAGATTGGACAATATGACTGTTGGTCTTTGCGGAGACCTGAAGTTCGGCAGAACTGTTCACTCTTTAATTGAAGCAATGCTTCGTTATGAAAATGTAAAATTCGTTCTCATTTCTCCACAGGAATTGCAGGTGCCTGATTACATCAAAGAAAGACTTAATGAAGAAGGTGCTGACTGGAAAGAAGTTGAAACTCTTGAAGAAGCAATGTCCGAACTGGATATTCTGTATATGACAAGAATTCAGAGAGAAAGATTCTTCAACGAAGAAGATTACATCAGACTGAAAGACAGCTTCATTTTAGACCTGAAGAAGCTGGAAACTGCTAAAGAAGATTTAGTTATTATGCACCCACTGCCAAGAGTTAACGAAATCTCAACAGAAGTAGACGATGACCCAAGAGCATGCTATTTCTTCCAGGCACTTTGCGGTAAGCACATCAGAATGGCTCTGATTCTGTTCTTACTGGGAATCAAGAGAGAAGCATAATATAGGAGGTTTACATATATGAATATTGATGGCGTAAAAAACGGAATTGTAATTGACCATATCAAAGCCGGCAAGAGCATTATGGTATATAACTTATTAGGTCTTGATAAGGCAGACGCTTGTGTTGCAATCATTACAAATGCTGACAGTACAAAGTACGGTAAAAAAGATATCTTAAAGATTGACGGAATGTTTGATGTAGATTATGACCTGCTTGGATATGTTGACAGCAATATTACTGTTAATATCGTAGAAGACGGCAAGATGGTAAAGAAACTTCACATGGAACTTCCTGAACATCTGAAGAACGTTGCAAAGTGCAAAAACCCTAGATGCATCACATCTATTGAACAGGAAATCGTTCACGAATTTAAATTAGTGAACAAAGAAAAGAAAATTTACAGATGTGTATACTGTGACGCAGAACATAAGGTTAAATAATTCTTTGAAACCCCTTGAAATTACAAGGGGTTTCGTTTATAATATTTAAGGTTGATTTTGTTTAATTTTTAAATGGAGGATAGATATGAAAGTTTTAGTAATCAATTGCGGCAGCTCATCATTAAAGTATCAGATTCTTGATATGACAAATGAATCTTTACTTTGCAAAGGCTTAGTAGAAAGAATCGGCATGGACGGTTCTGTTATCACTCACGAAAAAATCGGTCAGGACAAGGTTAAGACTGAAGTTCCTATGAACGACCACAAGGATGCAATCGAACAGGTATTAGCAGCAGTTCAGCACGCTGAATACGGTGTTGTTAAATCCATGGATGAAATCGGTGC
>JAFSHN010000021.1 GCA_017440275.1 Bacillota bacterium
CAGCAGTTTTTTTAGCCGCTGGCCATTAGCACGGCGGAGCAGATCCGGGAGCTGTTGGAAATGGTTTTGAGGAGAAAGACAGCAATCTTGTGGTGATGCTAAAATGTAAAGAGGAGCTGGAGCGGCATGGCGTAGATGTCATTGTAAATCGTACTACAGACGTGGAGATCAGTTTGGCAGATAAGGTGTCAAAGGCGAATGAATCCGATGCAGAAATTGCGGTGAGCTTTCACAGCAATGCCGGTGGCGGAGATGGTTTTGAGGTCTATTATTACAGTAGTAGTGTCAATGGTAAGAAGTTAGCAGGTCTTTGCGAAAAATACGTGAAGCAACTGGGACAGAACAGTCGGGGACTTAAAGCCGGAGATCATTTATATTTTGTTAAAAACACTGCCATGCCGGCGGTGTTGGTGGAATCCTATTTCCTAGATCATCAGACCGATGTGCAGATCGGAAATACTAAAGCTAAACAAGAGGTTTTTGGCGTTGCCTATGCCAAGGCGATTTTAGAGTATTTAGGGATCGCCTGGAAAGAGCCGGAGTCTGGGGTGCTGTATAAGGTTCAGGTGGGCGCCTTTGCGGTGCGGTCTAATGCAGAAGCACTTAAAAGAGAACTGGAAGCGAAGGGGTACGGTGCGTTTATAAAGGAAGAATAGGGAGCGAAAGCTGGAAAGGGGCTGCCGGGAAATCGGCAGCCCCTTGATTTGATTCAGTTCTTTTGGCGTACAGGTCACCGAGGAGGCTCACAGCATCAAACCGAAGGGAGAGAATATTTTTACTTTTTGTATTGACTCTTACCTTTGCTTTAGGTTTATACTAGGATCATAAGGTACCTAAAACTATGATAAGGAGGAACGATTTGTGAAAATTGGAGAGTTTGCAAGAAGGTGCGGAACAAAAATTTCTGTGCTGCGCCACTATGATAGAGAAGGGCTTCTGCAACCGCAATATACCGATCAATTTTCGGGTTACAGATACTATTCATCTGAACAAATTCTTATCTTTTACAGAATCAATGCTTTGAAAAAAGCAGGTTTCTCCTTGCAGGAGATCAAGGAGATCATTTCGGGTAGAAAATCTCCTGATGAATTGGATGATATTTTCGCGAAAAAGGAACAAGAGGTCTATGCTGCACTGAAGAATATAAAGGAGGCAAAACTTATAATGACAAAGTTGAATATTGTTTATAAAAATGATATGGCCATTATCAATCGTTCAGCTGCTGATAGTACTGCGGATCTGTGTATGCTTGCCGAAGCTGAAATCAAAGTAGATGGTTATCAGAGAATTTCTCAATATGATATCCAGGAAGATCAGATTATCTGTAAAATCATGAAGTTGGGTGATGATATTTTTCAACCGAAGAAAGCAGTTCCCTTCGTCAATGATGAAAAGGCGATTGGTAAATGGCAGGTCGAAGGCACTTATGCAGTTAAAGAGGATTATGAGCAGAATATCTTTTGTGATAACACAGGTTTTTACGGCGGTGAGGTAAAGTATTTGTATTTTCTTCCGGAAGGCGAAGAATATTGGGGATATAGCTGGACAAAGGGTTATTTTATTAGTAATGCATATCTGTCAGGTTCCACCTATAGCGAGTATGAAATTGAAGAAAAACCGGATGGAACGTATATGCTCATAACCCTAAGGGAAACCGAAGTCAGCCGAGGAGGAAAGCCGGTATATTTGCTTCTGAAGAAAATTGATAGC
>JAFSHN010000003.1 GCA_017440275.1 Bacillota bacterium
AATAGATTCTTATGGACGTCAGGTGCCCAAACATGCCAGAGGAACTGCCAATATGGGAAAGCATGCTTCCTCGACCAGGTTGATCATGGAAAAAACGCTGGATCTTTTTGATAGAATTGTGGATGAAAATCTGTTGATCAGACGATTATCTATAACAGCCAATCATCTTTTGCATGAAAAGGAAGTGGATTTGTTAGGGCGAGCTGATCAGCTAACCTTGTTCGATCAGACGGAAACAGGAAAGAATATAAAGCAGGAGGATGAAAGAGAGAAAAAAATGCAGAAGGCTCTTCTGGAGATTAAAAATAAATTTGGGTCCAATGCTATATTGAAAGGAACCAGTTATATGGAAGGCGCTACCGGTAAAGAGCGAAATGCTACCATAGGTGGTCATAAAGCCTGAGAGAGGAAGAAAAAAATGGTTGAAAGATTTCCATATGAAGATATTATTGATCTTCCGCCGCATATTTCGAAAAAGCATCCACAGCCTACAATGATGGAGCGGGCTTCCCGTTTTTCTCCCTTTGCTGCGGTGACAGGTTATGAAGATATGGTGCAGGAAGAAGCCAGGTATACCATAGAAAAAGCAGAACTGGATGAAAGTGCAAAGGAAAAAATCAGTGAAAAGCTGGGCGCAATTGCACAATATTTGATAGAAAAACCACAGGTGACGATCACATATTTCAAGCCGGATCACAGTAAAGCCGGAGGAGAATACGTGGAGGTTACCGGAATTGTCAAACATATCGATGAATATCGGCGTGTGGTGATCATGGAAAATGGAGACATAATCTATATTGAAGATATTTATGATATACAAGGAAAACTATTTGAATGGATGCAATGAAAAAAGCGTGATACCGAAGCAAGGTATCACGCTTTTGAAGTCTTATAAGTCTTTCAGTTTTCTTTAGGATAGCTGTAGCAGTGGTCGCAGTACGCATCACCCTGCATCAAGGTGTGAGTACGTTCAAACCTAATTTCAGGATTGATACCGCTGACAACAGCAGGATCGGTCATGCAGTATACATGGTAGCCGATATCAGTCAGACCGGCTTTTTTGCAGGCCTCACAAACAGTACAGCGGGTAACTTTGAATTCAACACGATCTTCGCTTACCCATTCTTCCTCGTAATTGAGGGATTTTTTCAAGGGACCCCAGAACAGATCCACAAAGCCTTTCAGTGAATTATCATCGATGCAAAGTTCTGCAGTTTCTTTCCATCCACGTTCTGTACGGTTGAAAATGAATTCAGCAAATACCTGGCTTCCCTTTTCTTCACCTAGGGTTTCAATCAGGTGGTTGCGGAATTCCTGAAATAAACGGAGTTCTCTTTCCATAGCATCAGCACTTAAGCTATCACCAAATAAGGTTTGTTCAATTCTGGCTTTCTTTTCTTCCGGTGTCATAAATACTAATCCTTTCTTAATTATTAGAGTATTCCATTTGGAAGAGAAGGATCCATGGGAGCTTCTCTTTCAAAATGTGAAGTCATAACATAGGGAGCGCCGGTTTTAGCGCTTTCCATAATGCCGGCCATAGCCTCCAGTACATGGAAGGTCTGCAGGCTTGTGGTACGACCGGGACGTCCGGTTTCCAAAGCTTTGGCAAAGTCGTCAAGGCCTAAGCAACGAGAGTTTTCGGCGTAGCCGAATTCCAACGGATACTCGATCAGTTCTTTTTTCTCGCCGTCATAGAATTCGATTTTACCGCCGAAGAT
>JAFSHN010000022.1 GCA_017440275.1 Bacillota bacterium
CTTTGTTAATGTAATCTTAACCATTTTTGCCATTTTACGTTTCCTCCTAACCTAAGATTTCTTCCTTAGTCTTTCCTCTAAGTTTTGCAACCTTTTCTACTGTCATCATGCCCTTAAGGCCTTCGATAGTAGCATATGCCATGTTGCCTGCATTGTTGGAGCCGATGGATTTAGCTCTAACGTCTTTGATACCAGCAGCTTCAAGTACTGTACGTACGGATGAACCTGCGATAACTCCTGTACCCTGTGCAGCAGGCATGATTAGAACTCTTCCAGCTCCAAATACGCCTAAGTTTCTGTGTGGTACAGTTGTTCCTACTGTAGGAACGTATATTAAATTCTTCTTTGCATCTTCTTCAGCTTTTCTTACAGCTTCAGGAATTTCGATAGACTTACCAAGACCAACGCCTACGTATCCGTTGCCGTCACCAACAACTACAGTTACGCTGAATCTCATGTTTCTACCACCCTTAACTGTCTTAGCAACTCTTCTAATATTAACGATAGTTGACTTTAAGTCCAGCTTGGATGCATCAACGATATTACGCATTCCTTTTTTCCTCCTGTTAGAATTTTAATCCGCCTTCACGAGCGCCATCTGCTAATTCTGCAACTCTTCCGTGGTATAAGAAACCGCCTCTGTCGAAGCAAACTTCTTCAATACCCTTAGCAACTGCCTTCTTAGCAAGAGCTGCTCCTACCTTCTTTGCTGCTTCCTTATTTCCGCCGTATCCGATTTCAGCCTTTAAGTCCTTATCTAAGGATGATGCGGAAACTAAAGTTACTCCGTTTACGTCATCAATGATCTGTGCAGAGATGTTCTTGCTGGATCTGTAAACGCAAAGTCTTGGTCTTTCAGGAGTTCCAAAAAGATTTTTTCTTACTCTTTCGTGTCTTTTAACACGCTTGTCGTTTCTGCTTACTTTAGCCATTTCTCTTCACTCCTTTCTTACTTACCAGTCTTTCCTTCTTTTCTACGGATAACTTCATCAACATACTTAATACCCTTACCCTTATATGGTTCAGGCTTTCTCCATGCTCTGATGTTTGCCGCATAGTTACCAACAAGTGCCTTGTCGATACCCTTAACAACTACTTCAGTTGCGGAAGGAACTTCTGTTGTGATTCCTTCTGGGTCTTCAAGTTCTACAGGATGTGAATATCCAAGGTTTAACACTAATTTGTTACCCTTCTTTTCTGCTTTGTAACCAACACCTACAAGCTGCATCTTCTTTTCGAAGCCTGCTGTAACGCCTGTGATCATGTTAGCGATTAATGTTCTAGCAAGTCCGTGCTGAGCTCTGTGATCTCTGTGATCGCTTTCTCTGGAAACGTTTACAACGCCTTCAGCGATTTCTACAGTGATTAACTTGCTGATTTCTTGTGTTAACTGTCCCTTAGGGCCTTTAACAGTAACTACGTTATTAGCATCTACTGTTACTTCTACGCCAGCAGGAACAACTACAGGTTTCTTACCAATTCTTGACATTACTTAGTTCCTCCTACCATACATAACAAATTACTTCGCCGCCAACTCCAAGTCTTCTTGCTTCCTTGTCGCTAATAACTCCGTGAGAAGTGGAGATGATTGCGATACCAAGTCCGCCTAGAACC
>JAFSHN010000004.1 GCA_017440275.1 Bacillota bacterium
GGAACATATATTAAATTCTTCTTTGCATCTTCTTCAGCTTTTCTTACAGCTTCAGGGATTTCCTGAGATTTACCAAGGCCAACGCCTACGTAACCGTTGCCGTCACCAACAACTACAGTTACGCTGAATCTCATGTTTCTGCCGCCCTTAACTGTCTTCGCAACTCTTCTGATATTAACGATAGTTGACTTTAATTCCAGCTTGGATGCATCAACGATATTACGCATTCCTTATTTCCTCCTGTTAGAATTTTAATCCGCCTTCACGAGCGCCTTCTGCTAATTCTGCAACTCTTCCGTGATATAAGAATCCGCCTCTGTCGAAGCAAACTTCTTCAATACCCTTTGCCAGAGCTCTCTTAGCAACAGCTTCGCCGACCTTCTTTGCAGCTTCCTTGTTTCCACCGTTTTCGATTTCAGCTCTCAGTTCCTTGTCCAGTGTGGATGCGGAAACCAGAGTTACGCCGTTAACGTCATCGATAACCTGTGCGGAAATGTTCTTGTTGGATCTAAAAACGCAAAGTCTTGGTCTTTCAGGAGTGCCATAAAGGTTTTTTCTTACTCTTTCGTGTCTTTTCAGACGCTTATCATTTCTGCTTTCTTTTGCCATTTTACTTCACTCCTTTCTTACTTCTTACCAGTCTTTCCTTCTTTTCTACGGATTACTTCGTCAACATACTTGATACCCTTACCCTTATATGGTTCAGGCTTTCTCCATGCTCTGATGTTAGCAGCATAGTTGCCAACGAGTGCTTTGTCCATACCCTTAACAACGATTTCTGTTGCGGAAGGAACTTCAGTTGTGATTCCTTCTGGGTCTACCATTTCTACAGGATGGGAGTAACCAAGGTTCATAACCAGTGTGTTACCCTTCTTTTCTGCTTTGTAACCAACACCAACCATCTGCATTTTCTTTTCGTAACCAGCAGTTACGCCGATGATCATGTTGTTAATTAATGTTCTTGCAAGACCGTGCTGAGATCTGTCTTCTCTGTTGTCGGATGGTCTAGTTACTAATACTTCACCTTCCTTAACTTCTACAGTCATGTTCTTGCTGATTTCTTGTGATAATTGTCCCTTAGGGCCCTTTACTGTTACAACGTTACCGTTTACAGCAACTTCTACGCCAGCAGGAACAACAATAGGTTTTCTACCAATTCTTGACATTATTTGTTCCTCCTACTACCATACATAACAGATTACTTCGCCACCGATACCGAGCTTTCTAGCCTGCTTATCGCTCATTACTCCCTGAGAAGTGGAGATGATTGCGATACCCAGTCCTCCTAAAACTCTTGGTACGTCGTCGGCTTTTGCATATTTCTTAAGACCAGGCTTTGAAATCTTCTTGATTCCGCTGATAACCTTTTCTTTATGCGCACCGTACTTCATTGTGACTTTAATCATGCCCTGTTTATTATCTTCTATAACTTCAAAATCCGCAATGTAGCCTTCTTCTTTTAAGATTTCAGCGATGGAAATTTTCATCTTGGATGCCGGAATCTCAACAGTTTCGTGTCCTACAGTATTGGCATTTCTGATTCTTGTTAGCATATCCGCTATAGGATCTGTCATTGTCATTACGATGTTTCTCCTTTCTTATAAATTACCAGCTTGCTTTTCTTACGCCAGGAATTTCACCTTTGTAAGCCAGCTCTCTGAAACAGATACGGCAGATGCCATATTTTCTTAATACAGCATGAGGTCTTCCGCAAAGTCTGCATCTTGTATATGCACGAGTTGAAAATTTAGGTTTTCTCTGCTGCTTTACCTTGAGAGATGTTTTTGCCATGATTCCCTCCTATTATTTTTCAAACGGCATTCCGAGGAGTTCAAGCAGAGCCTGAGCTTCTTCGTCTGTCTTAGCCGTAGTAGTAAATACGATGTTCATACCCTTAATCATGTCTACCTTGTCGTAGTTGATTTCAGGGAAGATTAACTGTTCCTTGATACCCATGGAATAGTTACCTCTGCCGTCAAAGGAGTTCTTGCTAACACCCTTGAAGTCTCTTACTCTTGGAAGGGAGATGTTGAAAAGCTTGTCAACAAATTCGTACATGTTGTCTCCTCTCAGAGTAACCTTAGCACCTACAGGCATGCCCTGTCTAACCTTGAAGTTAGCGATGGACTTCTTAGCCTTAGTGATTACAGGCTTCTGTCCGCTGATTAAAGCCATTTCTTCAACTGCGGATTCCAGAACTTTAGCGTTGTCCTTAGCTTCGCCAAGACCCATATTAATTGTAACCTTTACCAGCTTAGGTACTTCCATTACATTCTTGTACTGGAATTTTTCTTTCATTGCGCCGAAAACTTTTTCGTCGTACATTGTTCTTAATCTTGCTGTCAAAATTTTCTCCTCCTTTCCTAGTCGATTACAGCGCCAGTCTTCTTGGACACTCTTACTTTTTTACCGTTTTCTACTTTGTAGCCTACTTTTGTAGCCTGCTTTCCATCGTAGTACATTACGTTGGAAGCATCGATAGGACCTTCAAAGTGCTTAATTTCAGCTGCAGCCTTCTGAGTAGCCTTAGCATGCTTAGTCTGCATGTTTACGCCTTCAACTACAACCTTGTTTTCCTTTGGCATAGCCTTTAAAACTGTGCCTGTCTTACCTTTATCTTTACCAGTGATTACTACCACTGTGTCGCCTTTCTTAATACGCATCATTACACCTCCTACAGTACTTCCGGTGCCAATGACACGATCTTCATGAAGCCC
>JAFSHN010000023.1 GCA_017440275.1 Bacillota bacterium
AATGCGATAAAAGGCTAAAAAGAGGCTTATACAAGATAAAACCGCCAAAGAGGGGCGGAGGCCTCGAAAAATGTGGAGGTAGACATGGCACTAACCAATTCTGAAGTATTTTCCGTGATCCACGGCGCCTGCCGTATGGATGTGGAAGAGGGCTGGAAGCTGATCAAAGTAGACGATGGCTTTGGTGAGCTTACCGGATATACCAAAGAGCGCGTTTTTAAAGAACGTGTGGTGTATAGTCAGTTAGTCCATAAGGATGATGTTGCCGACTTTTTCCAAAGATGGACCATGCAGCTTGAAACAAAAGGAACTGCATATTTGAGCCATCGTTTGATCACCCGCGACGGAAACGAGATCGTAGTGTACTGTCAGGGCGAACTTTTTGTGGATGAGAGTACAGGCCGTACTCTGGCAAAAGCAACCATCACCCCTGTGAAGGAGAATGAAACCGAACTGAAGGAAACCATCGAAAAAGCCAGAGGCTGAGCTGTTTCCAAAAGTTTAGAGCGCAGCGGCGCGAGAGGAGTATACCTATGAAAAGCATGACAGGTTTTGGACGGGGCGAGAAAGAAGTTCAGGGACATGTTTTTACCGTAGAGGTGAAAACGGTCAATCATCGATATTTAGAAAGTTCCATCCGGCTTAGCCGAAAATTGAACGCCCTTGAAAGCAAGGTTCGCAGTATTCTGAAAGAGAAGATCAGCCGTGGTAAGACCGATGTTTTCATTAACTATGCCAATCATAGCCAGCAGCAGGGCAGTGTATGGATCAACGATGTAAAGCTGGCGGAATATCTAAAGGTGCTGAGAGAACAGGCGCAAAGTTATGGTCTGGAAGACGATCTGAAACTGAGCCATGTACTGCAACTGCCGGAGGTTATGGAAACAGAAGAGAATCAGACTGACCTGGAAGAGCTTGAACCCATTTTAGTAGGGGCTTTAACAGAAGCGCTGGATCAGCTTAGCATCATGCGTGAAAAAGAAGGTGAAAATCTAAAGAAGGATTTTCAGGAGAAACTTTCCGAGTTGGAAACGTTGGTTTCTCAAATTCAAGAGAGAGCACCGCTGGTGGTTCAGGAATACAAAGAAAAGCTATATAGTCGCATTCAAGAACATCTGGATAAGCATAAAGTGCCGGAATTTGACGAAGGCCGTTTGGAAGTGGAGATCACCATGTTTGCGGATCGATGCTGCATCGATGAAGAATTGACCCGTTTGGGCAGCCATATTCGTCAATATCGTCAAACATTGGAGAAGAAAGAACCAATTGGGCGTCAGCTGGACTTTTTAACGCAGGAACTCAATCGTGAGACCAATACCATTGCGTCTAAGTCTAACGATCTGACCATTACCCAGTGTGCACTGAATATGAAAAATGTGATCGAAAAGATTCGTGAACAGATTCAAAATATCGAATAAATGAAGGGAGACGATCCTAATGGAAAGCAAAAAAGGAGTATTAGCTGTAATCTCCGGTTTTTCCGGTGTAGGTAAAGGCACTGCGGTAAAGGAACTGTTAAAGAAGTATCCCTATGCTCTGTCTGTATCTGCCACTACCCGAAGCCCCAGGCCGGGCGAAGTGCCGGGCGTTTCTTATCATTACATTACAAAAGAAGAGTTTGAAAAGCGTATTGAAGAGAATGACTTTTTCGAGTGGGCCCGTTATGTAGATAACTATTATGGAACCCCTAAATCTTTCGTAATGGAAAAGCTTGAAGCCGGTCAGGATGTGATCCTGGAGATCGAGGCTGAGGGCGCCTTTAAGGTGCGCAGCCAATATCCGCAGGCTATGCTCATCTTCATGGTACCTCCCAGCATGGAGGAGCTGCGCCGCCGTTTGGTGGGGCGCGGTACCGAAACGCCGGAAACAGTGGCTAAACGTTTGAAAAAAGCTGCTGAAGAAGAATTGGATAAGGCGAAACTGTATGACTTTCTGGTGATCAACGATGAGCTGGAAGCCTGCGTTGAAGAACTTCATTCAGTGATCCATAGCCGTAAAGGTATCAAACCGGTAGAAACAGATCTGCTAGTCAACCTGGAAGAAGAAGCAAAAAAGCTTGAATTATAATAATTGAAGTTTTTTCAGGGATTTCTCTGGTATTTTTCAGAAGAATCTGGTACAATAAAGAATGCTATATTAACAAAGGAGAGAATATATAATGCTGCATCCTTCTTATATGGAATTGATTGACCATATCAATAAAGTAAATAATGAAATGGGAAATGAAAAGATCAACAGCCGTTACAGTCTGGTAATGGCAGCTTCTAAAAGAGCCAGAGCGTTGATCGACAAAGAAAGCCCCATGATCGTCGACAAATATAACGGACGTATGCTTTCTATGGCTATTGCTGAAATGGAAGCTGAAAAAGTAGGTGTGATCACCCGTGAGCCTTCTCAGGAAGAGATGGAAACCGTAGGTTTCGAAGAGATGGCGGTAGTAGATTTAAGCGACAAGTTCGACGAGGAAGAGTAAGAGAACCAATATGGCTTGTTATGCCAAAATTATTATTGACCTGCATCATCAAAAGGTCGATCAAATCTACACCTATCAGGTAGATGAACCTTTAGCGAAGCAGATTCGCGAGGGGATGCTTGTGGAGATTCCCTTTGGAATGGGAAACCGTAGATCCACGGGCTATGTGGTCGGTTTTGAAGATGAA
>JAFSHN010000024.1 GCA_017440275.1 Bacillota bacterium
AGGGCGACGTTGTTAAGGCTGTAGTAGTTAGAACTAAGCATGGTGCAAGAAGAGCTGACGGCTCCTATGTAAAGTTTGACCAGAACGCAGCAGTTATCATTAAGGATAAAGAAGACAAGAACCCGGTTGGAACTCGTATTTTCGGACCGGTTGCAAGAGAGCTGAGAGACAAGGGCTTCATGAAGATCGTGTCCTTAGCACCGGAAGTATTATAGGAGGCAATCACTGATGCGTATTAAGAAAGATGACACAGTGGTAGTAATCACTGGTAAAGATAAAGGCAAGACCGGCCGTGTTCTGAAGGCTATGCCTGCTGAAAACAAGGTTGTTGTTCAGGGCGTAAACGTTCAGACTAAGCACGCAAAGGCTACTAGAAACGCTAGTGCAGAAATCAAGCACATCGAAGGACCTATCGATGCGTCCAACGTAATGCTGTACGATGCTAAGACCAAGAAGGCAATCAAGGTTGCTTACAAGGGTACTGGCAAGGACAAAGTTAGAGTAAACAGAAAAACTGGCGAAGTAATCAAGTAAGGAAGGAGGAGAAGATTTTGACAGCAAGATTAAGAGAAACTTATAATAATGAAGTATTTAACGCTTTAAAAGAAAAGTTTGGATATAAAAACGTTATGGAAGTTCCTAAGCTGACTAAGATCACCATCAACATGGGTCTGGGTGAAGCAAAGGACAACGCTAAGATCATGGAATCCGCTGTAGCTGAACTGGCACTGATCACTGGTCAGAAGCCTGTTATCACCAAGGCTAAGAAGTCCATCGCTAACTTCAAGGTTAGACAGGGCATGCCAGTAGGTGCTAAGGTTACTCTGAGAGGCGACAACATGTATGTGTTTGCTGACAAGTTCTTTAATATCTCTCTTCCAAGAGTAAGAGACTTTAAGGGCGTAAGCAGAAATTCCTTTGACGGAAGAGGCAACTACTCCATGGGTATCAAGGAACAGTTAATCTTCCCTGAAATCAACTACGACCAGGTTGACGTAATCAAGGGTATGAACATCGTATTCACTACAACGGCTAAGACAGACGAAGAAGCAGCAGCTCTGCTGGAACTGCTGGGCATGCCGTTTGAAAAGTAATAGGAGGGAATTATGGCAAAGACATCTCTCAAAGTTAAACAGGCTAGAAAACCTAAGTATTCAACACGTGCATATACCAGATGCAGAGTTTGCGGCAGACCGCACTCCGTATTAAGAAAGTATGGTATCTGCCGTATCTGTTTTAGAGAGCTTGCTTACAAAGGAGAAATTCCTGGCGTAAGAAAAGCAAGCTGGTAAGTTTTGTGAAAGGAGTTACACTGTAATGACAATGACAGATCCTATAGCGGATATGCTGACTAGAATCAGAAATGCAAACACTGTAGGCCACGAAACTGTTGAGATTCCTGCTTCCAAGATGAAGAAGGCAATTGCAGAAATCTTAAAGGCTGAAGGTTACATTACTGATTATGAAGTAATTGAAGACAACAAGCAGGGTACTATCAAAGTTACTATGAAGTACGGTGCACATAAAGAAAGAGTTATTTCCGGAATTAAGAAGATTTCCAAGCCAGGCCTGAAGGTATATGCTAAGGCTGATGACGTTCCAAGAGTTCTGGGCGGACTGGGTATCGCAATCATCTCCACCTCTCACGGTGTAGTAAGCGACAAGGAAGCCAGAAAGCTGGGCGTTGGCGGCGAAGTAATCTGTTATGTATGGTAGTAGGAGGAACTAAGAATGTCTAGAATTGGTAGAAAACCTGTAGTTGTTCCTGCTGGCGTAGAAGTTGCAGTAAATGGCAACATCGTAACAGTTAAGGGTCCAAAGGGACAGTTAGAACAGGAAATCAGCAAGAACCTGACTGTAGAAGTTAAGGAAGGCGAAGTAGTAGTTACCAGACCTACCGACAACAGAGAAGACAGATCTCAGCACGGTCTTGCTAGAACATTAATCAACAACATGATCGTTGGTGTTACTAACGGTTTCGAAAAGAAGATGCAGCTGATCGGCGTTGGTTACAAGGCTGAAAAGAAGGGCAACACTCTGGTTATGAACCTGGGTTACTCCCACCCTGTAGAAATGGTTGACCCAGAAGGAATCACCACTGAAGTTCCTAACGCAACCGAAATCATCGTAAAGGGTGCTGACAAGGCTTTAGTAGGCAACTACGCTGCAAACATCAGAGCTTGGAGAAAGCCTGAACCTTATAAGGGTAAGGGTATCAAGTACTCCGATGAAGTAATCCGCAGAAAAGAAGGAAAGACTGGTAAGTAAGAAAGGAGTGAAGTGAAATGGCAAAAGTAAGCAGAAATGACAGACGTGTCAAGAGACACGACAGAGTAAGAAAAAACCTGAATGGAACTCCTGAAAGACCAAGACTTTGCGTATACAGATCCAACAAGAACATCTCCGCACAGATCATCGATGACGTAAACGGCATCACTCTGGCAGCAGCTTCTTCCCTGGATAAGGAACTGAAGGCTGAACTGGAAAACGGCGGAAACAAGGAAGCAGCAAAGAAGGTCGGCGCTGCACTGGCTAAGAGAGCTCTGGAAAAGGGTATTGAAGAAGTTTGCTTCGACAGAGGCGGTTTCTTATACCACGGAAGAGTTGCTGAATTAGCTGAAGGTGCTCGCGAAGGCGGTTTAAAATTCTAACAGGAGGAAATAAGGAATGCGTAATATCGTTGATGCATCTAAGCTGGACTTAAAGTCAACCATCGTAAGCATCAGAAGAGTTGCAAAGACCGTTAAGGGCGGTAGAAACATGCGTTTCTCCGTTACCGTAGTAGTAGGTGATGGCAACGGCTATGTAG
>JAFSHN010000025.1 GCA_017440275.1 Bacillota bacterium
TCAAGGCTATGAGCTTTGAAGATTCTACAGTTGCAGAAGTTTTAACTGCTAAGATCGCTAAGATCGGTGAAAACATGTCTATCAGAAGAATCGAAAAGGTATCTGCTGATGTTGTTACTTCATACGTTCACGGCGGTGGCAGAATCGGTGCTATCGTTGCAGGTAACGGAGAAGCTACTGATGCTGTAAAGGAAGCTTTAACAAACGTTGCAATGCAGGTTGCTGCAATGAACCCTCAGTACGTTTCCAGAAACGACATTTCTGCAGACGAACTGGCTAAGATGCACGACATCACTTTAGAAAGTGCATTAAACGATCCATTCTCCCTTCCAAAGCCAATCTTAAACGCTTTATTAGACAAGGCTGTTGCTGGCGTTTGGAGCGAAGAAGACACTGCAATCTTAGCAGAAAAGAGAGCTGACAAGGGCTTCAACTTCAACTACTTACCTAACTTCTTATCTGAAGATGCTAAGGCTAAGTTAGCTGGACTGGCTGTTGCTGACAAGGCTGAAATCTCCGGAAACAAAATCTTCACAGGTTTAGTTGACGGTAGAGTTTCCAAGCAGTTAAAGGACATCTGTCTGTTAGACCAGACTTATGTAAGAGCTGAAGACGGAAAGCAGACTGTTGCTCAGTACCTCGGTTCTGTAAGCAAGGAATTAACTATCGCTAAGGTAGTAAGATTCGAAGTAGGCGAAGGTATCGAAAAGAAAGAAGAAAACTTTGCTGAAGAAGTTGCTAAGCAGATGGCTAACGCTTAATTCACAAAACTTTAAATCCGAAAATCCCTCGAGTATCCACTTGAGGGATTTTTTACTAGGAGAATTGATATGAATAAAGTATTAATATTGCAAGGTGCATTACTTGCCGAAATTGAAAAATATTCCTATATCACAGAGCGTGATTACCCAATTGAATGGGAGCAAGTTCATATTTCAAGTTGTGCTAAACTTGGATATTTGTTTGCTGAAGAACGAGGCGTTGATCCTATTCTGGCTGCCTGCGCTTGCGCAGTTCACGATTACGGACGTATTATCACGGGAAAGCAAAAAAATCATGCGGAAGTTGGCTATGAGCCGGTGATGAAATTTCTGCGAGGCACCGGACTTTTTACTGAGGAAGAGGTGGCGGAAATCGGTCTTTCAGTGAAAAATCACAGTAACAAAGCTGAAGTTGGAACTCCGCTTGAGGAAATCGTAAAGGATGCAGATGTTCTTGACTTTCATCAATATGGATATGAAATGCCAAGACCTGAGCAGCAGGAACGTTTGAACAGGCTTTTAACTTTTTCACATTTTTGTCACAATTTACCTTGTGAATAGGGTATACTAATAAGGTTAAGAAAAAGAAGGGGATTTATTATTAATGCTACAAATCAAAAATATTTCCAAGCAATATAAAACAGGAGATTTAGTGCAAAATGCTCTGAAGGATGTAAGCCTCAACTTCAGGGATAATGAATTTGTGTCTATTCTCGGACCTTCCGGCTCCGGGAAAACAACATTGCTTAATATCATAGGGGGCCTTGACAGATATGACAGCGGGGATTTGATAATTAACAATGTTTCGACAAAGAACTATAAGGACAGAGACTGGGATTCCTACAGAAATCACACTATAGGTTTCGTTTTCCAAAGTTATAATCTGATTCCTCATCAGAGCGTTCTTGCCAACGTGGAACTGGCATTGACAATCAGTGGGATTTCTAAGGACGAGAGAAGAGCCAGAGCTATAGCTGCCCTTGAAGAAGTGGGACTGAAAGAGCATATCCATAAGAAACCTAATCAAATGTCCGGGGGACAGATGCAGAGAGTTGCAATTGCAAGAGCGTTGGTTAATAATCCGGATATTTTACTTGCGGATGAGCCTACGGGTGCCCTGGATACAGAAACCAGTGTTCAGGTTATGGAACTTCTCAAAAAAGTGGCAGATGACAGGTTGGTAATAATGGTTACTCATAACCCTGAACTGGCGGAAGAATATTCTACTCGTATAGTTAAATTAAAAGATGGTGTCATCATAGATGATAATGCACCTTTTAATCCGGACGAAGAAAAACTACCGATGCCGGAACACAAGAACCTGGGCAAATCCTTCATGTCTCTGGGAACCGCTTTGTCATTGAGTTTTAATAATTTGCTGACAAAAAAAGGACGTACAATTCTGACAGCTTTTGCGGGTTCTATTGGGATTATAGGTATTGCACTGATTTTGTCCTTATCTAACGGTTTCCAGAACTATATCGATAAAATTCAGGAAGACACGCTCACATCATATCCATTGACCATAACATCTGAAACGGCTGATATGACGTCAGCACTTCTTTCTATGACTACGGGAAGCGGAGAAGCTACGGAGGACGGCAAAGTTAAGGAACAGCAGTATATAAGTACTATGTTTGCTCAAATCGGTTCCAACGATTTAACTTCTTTTAAAGCATATCTGGAAAAAGAAAATAAAAAAGTCGATGCTATGACATCGCTTATAAGATATCAGTACAGCGTTTCACCGATGGTGTATACTACAAACTCTGAGAAAGAGATAATGCAGCTTAATCCAAGTACGTTGCTGTCTGCTTTTACATCGGGAAGTGCAATGGGGGATATGGGTGGAACATCTATTTTCAATGAAATGATGGATGATCCTAAAGCGCTTGCAGAGCAATATAAAGTTCTCAAGGGCAGATGGCCGAAAAAGTACGATGAAGTCGTACTTATTCTTCCTGATGAAAACAGTATTTCAGATTTGCTGCTTTACAGCCTTGGACTCAGGGATGACCGCGAACTTAAAGATATGATGTCCAAAATTATGGCCGGCGAAGCAGTTGAAAGTACCAGCGAGCCTCTTACATTCACTTACGAAGAACTGATGAATATTCCGTTAAAGCTGGTGGATGCTTCTGCTACCTATAAGTATAACGGACGATATGGCGTTTACGAAGATATGAAGAATGACGCTTCTTATATGAAAAACGTATATAATAATTCCAAAGATTTGAAAATCGTAGGAATTATGTGTCCGAAAAGCGGTAATTCCATGTCATCTATGGGTGTAGGATACACAAAAGAACTGACAGAGTATGTAATTGATCAGGCGTCCAAATCTGATATTGTAAAGAAGCAACTGGCCAATGAAGAAGTTGATGTTTTCAGCGGAAAACGCTTTGATGATGAAAGCAATACTTCGGGCATTGATTTTGGTGATATGATTACCATAGATACCAAGATGCTGTCTTCCGCCTTCGGAATCAAAATAAGTGAAGATGATATAACTAAAATGACGCAGGGTTATATGGGAGACATCTCTGCAGCCATCACGGCAGATACAACAAAAGCAAAGGAATCCTTTAACAATACCCTTTCAACACTGGCAGTTAATATGTTTAACAACTATATAGCTGAAAACGGCACTGCAGGAGTTGCAGAAATCAAAGCAGCAGATGCTGTTAAGATTGCATCAGATTATATTGCATCGGAGACGGCACAAACTCTTTTATCGAAACTCGAAGCAGATTATGTAGTTCCTAAAGATACTTTTGCCGGCATCTATAATCAACTTTTGACCGGAATGGTACAAGGTTATGCAGCTACAGGCTTCCCATTGACAGAAGGTGCAATTGAACCTTTTGTTACTCAGTTTATGATGCAAGAACCGATTCAGCAGATGGCAGCTCAGATGGCTCAAGGTATGACAGAAGCCATTATGCAGAAAACAATTCTTACAAAAGTCGGCGAACTGACAGGTGAATTGATGGGAACTGTAGCAAACAGCTTTAATGTTGACCAGGAAGCCATTGCAGGCGCATTCAAATTCGATTTGAGCGAAGAAGAACTTGCCCGCCTGATGGAAAGTATGTCATCCGGTACTCAGGAAATGAATGCAAACACTAATCTGATTCGCCTGGGATATCAGGATTTGAATAAGCCTACCATGATTTCCATCTATTTTGAAGATTTCGAAGCAAAAGAGCTTTTTACAGACTTCCTCAAGGATTATAACAAAAAGATGGAAGCAGAAGATGAAAACAAAGTCATCAAATGGACAGACCTGACAGGAATACTCATGTCCTCAGTGAAAACCATTGTTGACAGTGTAAGCTATGTTCTTATTGCTTTCGTAAGTATTTCACTGGTGGTATCTTCGATTATGATAGGTATTATCACATATATTTCAGTATTGGAACGCACAAAAGAAATTGGTGTACTGAGAGCCATTGGTGCATCCAAAAAGAATATTTCGTCTATATTCAATGCCGAAACATTTATAGTAGGATTGCTCTCGGGTATTATCGGCATTGGTGTCACCTTGTCACTTGTACCACCGATTAACTATGTGATTCATACTGTTACAAATAACTATGATATCAATGCTGCACTTCCAATGGCAGGGGGAATAATTCTGGTAGTTCTCAGCGTTATTCTGACTCTCATCGGAGGTATAATTCCATCCAAAAAGGCAGCTAAGCAAGATCCGGTTGCAGCTCTCAGAAGTGAATAAACATTTTATATTAAAATTGCAGGCAGATATAATTCGACCTGCAATTTTATTTTTTGACAAGAATATGCATACAAGATATAATTGTGTTGCGATTTTAAAGAGAGTGACATGTGGTATCGTATATGAAAAAAATGTCTTTGAAAACACTGCTAATTTTAATGTTCCTGTTTTGTATAATCTGGACGACAGCTTGTTCTTCCGGCGAAAGACTGTGTGCATCCGAAGCAATTTCAAAACCGTTGAGCAGTATTACAGAAATATTTACTGCTTCTGAGAAAACTGCTTTGACAAAGCCTTCCGGAATCACTGCAGTTTCCGACGGAGGGCAGGTTAAGGTTAGCTGGGGAACTATTGAAAATGCTAAAAACTATGCAGTATACAGAAGTGCTGAAAAAGAGGGCGAATATAAGTATATTGGCCACAGCCAAACCACTTCCTATGTAGATAAAGAAGAACCAAGTTCGAAGAAAAGTTACTATAAGGTGTGTGCCTTTGGAGGAAAATTCGGTGAATCCAAAAGTGAACTAAGTGAGCCGTGCGAGGTGTTTGTCAAACTTGCCAAGCCGTCTGTCAGCAGCAGCTTTGACAAAGGAAGCCAATATGTGACTGTTTCGTGGAAAGCGGTGAAAGACGCTGAAAAATATTATATTTACAAGCAAACTTCCTCCGGCGGTTATAGCAAAATAAGTGAGACTGCAAATCTTTCTTATACTGGAATGGTTTCAAAAAACGGAGTACATCAATATAAGGTGGCAGGCGTATATACTCAGGAAGGTAAAAATCATGTGGGGAATTTGAGTAATGCGACTGCTGTGATTGTATCTTCCATAGTAAAGCCATCTACAGGTAAAATGGTGGCACTCACATTCGATGACGGCCCGGGACCGTACACGCAAAGAATTGTAGATTGCCTGGCGAAGAATAATGCAAGGGCAACCTTCTTTGTCCTCGGGCAAAACGTAGGCAGATATCCGTCCGCCGTAAAATCTGCATATAATAACGGCAATGAAATTGCAAGTCATTCATACTCGCATCCAATGCTTTATAATTTGAGCACTGACGGCATTTTATCTCAGATGAAGCGTACAGATGATGCTGTTGCCAAAGTAATTGGAAAGGCGACAAATCTTATGAGACCTCCGGGCGGCGGCATCAATAATACTGTGAAGAGTACTGTAGGTAAGCCGATAATTATGTGGAGCATCGATACTCTTGACTGGAAGACAAGAGATAAAGTCCAGACTATAAACAGCGTGATGAGCAAGGTCAGAGACGGAGATATCATACTTCTTCACGACATACATAAGCCTACTATGGAAGCGGTGCTTGAGCTGATTCCGATGCTCAAAAATGAGGGATATCAGTTGGTAACTGTAAGCGAACTTGCAAGGTCCAAAGGGTATACACTCCAAAGCGGAAAAGTATATTATTCACTCAGATAAAACAAGGCAGAATTTTCTGCCTTGTTTAAGTTTTTGAATAAATGTATCATCAAAAAAACATTGAAAATAAGGGGCCTTATGTAGACAAAATATGTAAAAAAGTATATAATGTATCCTGTATACATATTAAATATTACTAATAATAATCGGCTTAAATCATGCTGATTTAATCAAGAAACAAGAAAACAAAATTTGTGTAGTGAAAACATTAAAAAATAAATTTTTTTGTTAGAAAAACACAAAAACTCTATTGACTTTTTCTTTCTGCAGCGTTATTCTGTATACAAGAACAACAGAAAGGAGAAGTTTATTAATGTTAGCAATTATTTTATTAGGACTAAACGTGAACATTCCAGATAAAATAATAGAACATTAATATACTGCCCAAGTTTTAGTTATATAGGAATATATTCATATTAGAGAATTACCTTGTTTCTGATTTAGGCGGGAACAAGGTTTTTTATTTATAACAAAGAGAGGTTTTTAAAATGACGACAGACATTAGAGGAAAATTCAAGGGTATGAAGGGACATAAGAAGTACAAAGTCGGATATTTCATGCCACCGGTAGAATCAAACAATTGGGTTAAAAAAGACCACGTTGACAAGGCTCCAATTTGGTGCAGCGTTGACCTGAGAGACGGCAACCAGGCATTAATCGTTCCAATGAGCCTAGAAGAAAAACTTGAATTCTTCCAGCTGTTATGCGATATCGGCTTCAAGGAAATCGAAGTTGGTTTCCCCGCAGCTTCTGAAACTGAATACGAATTTTTAAGAACCCTGATAGAAAAAGATTTAATTCCTGACGATGTTACCATTCAGGTGCTGACACAGTCAAGACAACATATCATCGAAAAGACTTTCGAGTCATTGAAAGGTGTAAAGAATGCAGTAGTGCATCTTTACAATTCAACTTCTGTAGCTCAGAGGGAACAGGTTTTCAGAAAGAGCAAAGAAGAAATCATTGAAATCGCTGAATTCGGTGCAAGATTAATCGATGAATATGCACAGAAGTCTCCTGAAACAAACTTCATGTTTGAATATTCACCTGAAAGCTTTACAGGAACTGAAATGGAATTTGCACTTGATATCTGTAATGCAGTAATTGATATCTGGCAGCCAAGACCTGAACGCAAGGTAATTATTAACTTACCTGCTACAGTTGAAATGTCAATGCCTCACGTATATGCATCACAGATTGAATATATGAGCAATAACCTGAGATACAGAGATAATGTTATCGTATCACTTCATCCGCATAACGACAGAGGAACAGCAGTAGCTGACTGCGAACTGGGATTACTGGCAGGCGCTGACAGAATCGAAGGAACACTCTTCGGTAACGGTGAAAGAACCGGTAATGCAGATATCGTGACAGTTGCAATGAATATGTACTCCCACGGCGTTGACCCTCAGCTTGATCTCACAAACATGCCTTACATCGCAGAAATGTACGAAAAGTTCACTGATCTTAAGGTTAACCCTAGACAGCCTTACGGCGGCAAACTGGTATTTGCAGCTTTCTCCGGTTCTCATCAGGATGCTATTGCTAAGGGTATGCACTACAGAGAAGAAGTTGAACCTGACAAATGGAATGTTCCTTATCTTCCAATCGATCCACATGATGTAAGCAGAATCTACGAAGCTGATGTAATCAGAATCAACAGCCAGTCCGGTAAGGGCGGCGTGGCATACGTTCTTGAAACTGCGTACGGATATCATATCCCTGCAAAGATGAGAGAAGAAATAGGTTATCTGATGAAGCATGTTTCCGATGTAGGCCACAAAGAACTGTCCCACGAAAAGATTCTCGATATCTTTACAAAAGAATACGTTAACAGAACTGATAAATATGACATTAAGGATGCTAAGTTCAAAGGACTGCCTCATTCAGAAGACCTGGGTGACAACGGTATGGAAGCAGATATTGCGGCAATCATTGATGGTCAGGTTCGTCTGCTGGATGGTGCAGGTAACGGTCGTCTGGACGCTGTTGCAGAAGCTCTCAAGAAGGGTGCTCCAAATCTGGAATACAACTTCGTTACATACCACGAGCACGCGCTGGAATCAGAATCTAAGTCAAGAGCTTGTGCTTATGTAGCAATTCAGAAGAAGGACGGCGAAACAGTTTGGGGCGTTGGTATCCATAACGACATCATCTATGCTTCAATAAAGGCACTGATGTCAGCAATTAACAGAGCATTTAATTAATATTTCAAAATAGAGAGGTATTCGTCATGAGTATGACAATGACACAAAAAATTTTAGCAGCACATGCCGGTCTTGAAAGTGTTCAGGCAGGCCAGCTGATAGAAGCTAAACTGGATATGGTTCTTGGTAATGATATTACTTCACCGGTGGCAATCAATGAATTTGAAAAGAATGGTTTTGACTGCGTTTTCGATAAATCAAAGATTTCTCTGGTAATGGACCATTTTACACCTAACAAAGATATAAAGGCGGCACAGCAGTGCAAGCAGACAAGAACTTTCGCAAGAAAGTTTGATATCGACAACTTCTTCGATGTAGGAAATGTTGGTATTGAACACGCACTGCTTCCTGAACTGGGACTTGTTGCAGCAGGCGATTGCATTATCGGAGCAGACTCCCACACTTGTACATACGGCGCACTTGGCGCTTTCTCCACAGGTGTAGGAAGTACAGATATGGCAGCAGGTATGGCTACAGGTAAGGCTTGGTTCAAGGTTCCTTCCGCTATCAAGGTTGAACTGACAGGTAAGCTGAATGAGTACGTTTCCGGTAAGGACGTAATCTTACACCTAATCGGAATGATCGGTGTAGACGGTGCTTTATATAAGTCATTGGAATTTATGGGCGAAGGCCTTAAATCCCTTTCTATGGATGACAGACTTTGCATTTCCAATATGGCCATCGAAGCCGGCGCAAAGAACGGAATCTTTATGGTAGATGAAATCACAAAAGCCTATATGGAAGGCAGAGTGAACAGAGAATACAAAGTTTATGCACCTGATGAAGATGCAGAATATGAACAGACAATTACAATTGACCTTTCCCAGCTGAAGGCAACAGTGGCTTTCCCACATCTGCCTGAAAACACAAAAACTATTGATGAAGTTGGTGAAGTGAAGATTGACCAGGTTGTAATCGGTTCATGCACTAACGGCAGACTTGAGGATATGGCTACAGCGGCTACTATTTTAAAGGGCAAGAAGGTTGCAAGAGATGTAAGATGTATCGTAATCCCTGCAACTCAGGCAATTTACAAAGAATGCATCAAGCAAGGCTATCTGGACATCTTTATCGATGCAGGATGTGCAGTTTCAACTCCTACATGCGGTCCTTGCCTGGGCGGATATATGGGTATCCTGGCAGAAGGCGAAAGATGTGTAGCAACAACTAACAGAAACTTTATCGGAAGAATGGGTCACAACCAGTCCGAAGTATATCTGGCAAATCCTGCAGTAGCGGCAGCATCTGCAATTACAGGCAAGATTTCCGATCCTAAGGAGGTAATGTAATGAAAGCACAAGGAATTGTTTACAAATACGGTGACAATATCGATACAGATATCATTATCCCTGCAAGATATTTAAATACTGCTGACATGAAAGAACTGGCAGCACATTGTATGGAACCTGTTGATGAAGACTTTCCAAAGAATGTAAAACCGGGCGACATTATGGTAGGCGGATTCAACTTTGGATGCGGTTCTTCCAGAGAACACGCACCGGCAGCCATTAAGGAATGCGGCGTTTCAGTAGTAATCGCCAAGTCCTTTGCAAGAATTTTCTATCGTAACGCTATCAACATCGGTCTGGCAATCATGGAATGCCCTGAAGCGGCAGAAGCCATCGAAGCCGGCGAAGAAGTTGCAGTAGATTTTGAAACAGGTGTAATTAAAAACCTGACAAAGAATGAAGAATACAAAGCAATGCCTTTCCCTGAATTTATCGGAGAAATCATCAAAAAAGGCGGCCTGCTTAATTCAATAAAATAAAAAACGAGAGAGGATGAAATATGCTGACATTGAAAGCATTTGAAGAGGCTACTGAAGTTGTTCAGAAGGTGGCAATTGAAACAAAACTTATTCACAGCCAGTTTCTGAGTGAACAGACAGGCAACAAAGTATATTTAAAACCTGAAAACTTGCAGATGACAGGAGCTTACAAACTGAGAGGTGCCTATTACAAAATAAGCACTTTAAGTGATGAAGAAAGAGCAAAAGGGCTGATTACCGCATCTGCCGGCAACCACGCACAGGGTGTAGCTTATGCGGCTAAGGCTTACGGCTGCAAGGCAACTATCGTAATGCCTACAACAACACCTTTGATGAAGGTGGACCGCACAAAGAGCTATGGCGCAGAAGTTGTTCTTTATGGTAATGTCTATGATGAAGCGGCAGCTTATGCAGCGCAGCTGGCCGAAGAACATGGATATACTTTTATTCATCCTTTTGATGATCCTGCTGTTGCGACAGGACAGGGAACCATCGCTATGGAAATCATCAAGGAACTTCCTCTGGTGGATTACATATTAGTACCCGTTGGTGGCGGCGGTCTGGCAACAGGTGTTTCTACATTGGCCAAATTACTCAATCCTAAGATTAAGGTTATAGGTGTAGAACCTGCGGGAGCAAATTGTCTTCAGGAATCTCTGAAAAAGGGTGAAGTAGTTACACTGCCAAGTGTTTCAACTATTGCAGACGGTACTGCAGTAAAGACTCCGGGCAAGAATATATTCCCTTATCTTAAAGAAGGTCTTGATGATATTATCACAGTTGAAGATGACGAACTTATCGTAGCATTCCTGGACATGGTTGAAAACCACAAACTGATTGTGGAAAATTCAGGGCTTCTGACAGTGGCGGCACTTAAGCATCTTGATGTAAAAGACAAAAAGGTTGTATCAATTCTTTCCGGCGGGAATATGGACATCATCACAATGTCTTCTGTAGTTCAGCTGGGACTCATCAAGAGAGACAGAATCTTCACAATTTCAGTTCTGCTTCCTGATAAACCGGGTGAACTGGTTAGGGTTGCATCTATCATTGCAGCTCAGCAAGGTAACGTAATCAAACTGGAACACAACCAGTTCGTATCTACAAATCGTAATTCTGCAGTGGAACTGAAGATTACAATCGAAGCTTTTGGTACAGCTCACAAAGAAGCTATTTGCAAGGCTTTCGAAGAACAAGGCTATCAGCCTAAACAAATCAGTGTGCTGATGTAGTCGGCATAGGAGGTTTTAAAAATGGAATATAAAATTGCAGTCATCCCCGGCGATGGAATCGGACCTGAAGTAATAGGAGAGGCCATCAAAGTTTTAGATGCTGTGGGAAGTAAATTCGGACATAAATTTGAATATGACTATCTTTTAGCAGGCGGATGTGCCATCGACGAAAAGGGTACATGCCTTCCTCAGGAAACTATCGACAAGGCAAAGGCAGCAGATGCCGTTATGCTGGGTGCGGTAGGTGGACCTAAGTGGGACAATATGCCGGGAGGCGAAAGACCTGAGAGAGCTCTTCTTGGACTTAGAAAGGAACTGGGACTTTTCGCTAACCTGAGACCTGCTATCATGTTTGACGAACTCAAAGGCGCTTGCCCTCTGAGAGAAGAAAAAGTTCAGGGCGGTCTTGATATTATGATTGTCAGAGAACTTACAGGCGGTATTTATTTCGGCGAAAGAGGCTTCAAGGAAACTGAAGACATGGGACTTGCAGCTTATGACGTTGAAATGTACTCGGAAAAGGAAGTAGAAAGAGTTGCCGAAATCGCATTCGATATGGCAATGAAGAGAAATAAAAAGGTTACAAGTGTAGATAAGGCAAATGTTCTTGAAAGCTCAAGACTTTGGAGAAAGACAGTTGCAAAGGTAGCTGAGAAGTATCCTGAAGTAACCCTTGAAAACTTATATGTGGACAATGCAGCAATGCAGCTTGTGCACAATCCTAAGCAGTTTGATGTAATCGTTACAAGCAATATTTTCGGCGATATTCTTTCCGACGAAGCAAGTATGATTACAGGTTCCATCGGAATGCTTCCTTCCGCAAGCCTTGCAGAAGGTGCATTCGGAATGTACGAACCTATTCACGGCAGTGCACCTGACATTGCAGGAACAGGTAAGGCAAATCCAATGGCAACAATTCTTTCCGTAGCAATGATGTTAAAGTATACTTTCGGTCTTTCAGAAGAATCTGATACCATCGAGGGCGCTGTAAAGGCAGTACTCGAAGCGGGATACAGAACTCCTGATATTCTGACAGAAGGAAAGACATTGGTTACGACTACTGAAGTAGGAACTTTAATCGCAGAAAGAATTTAAAGCAGGTGAGATGCTGATATGATGCACAAATTACTTGAAGAACTGATTATTTACGAA
>JAFSHN010000026.1 GCA_017440275.1 Bacillota bacterium
TGGGGGAAGATATATGCTTACACCACAGGAACTTCAAAATAAGAAATTTGAAAAAGCCGTATTCGGTGGTTACGATATGGCTCAGGTTGATGATTTTCTTGATTCGATAATCGGTGACTATACTGATATCTATAAGGAAAATATCACGCTTAAAAGTAAGATGAAAGTCCTCGTCGATAAGATCGAGGAATATCGCAGCGTTGATGACGAAATCAGAAAAATGCTTTATACAGCTCAGACAAAATCCAAGGAAATGATCGCCAACGCTGAAAAAGAAGCAAACAATATCATCAATGAAGCAAGATCTACAGCAGAATCCAGCATTATAGAGATGAAGGCTTCTTATGACTCCGAAAAGGATAAGCTTGCTGCAATGAAGGCTGAAACAAGCCAGTACGCAGAGCAGATCAAGGCCATCCTTAATAAGAACATTGAAGTTATCAATACTCTTATTGAAACAGCTCCTGTAAAGGAAGTTGTACAGCCAAAGCAGGAAGAAGAATTTGTAAAGGCTTCTCCTGATACATTCGAATTTGAACTTCCAAAGGACTTCATCGTTGATAACAGCGAAGAAGAGGAAGAAGTAAAACAGGAGGTTTCTGTTATGGAATCTCATGTGGAAGAGGAAGAATTCGAAGAACCTGCCGCCGAAAAAGAAGTAAAAGGCACAGACGAATATTCAACAAAGTTTTTTGAGCTCCACCTTGGAAAAAAGGAAAGAGCTTTACATAAAAAGACCGTAGAAGATGCAGATGAATCTGATACAGGTAAGATTTATGGAACAGGCGGTTTTACACCAAAGCCAAAGTTCCAGTTTGACGACCTTAGATTCGGCTCTAACTACGATGACGATTACGACGATAATAAAAAGAAGAAATAGAGGATTTTAAAATGGCACAGGATTACAACAAGACTCTTAACTTGCCTGAAACAGACTTCCCTATGAGAGCAGGTCTCCCAAACAGAGAACCAGGCATGCTTGCTCATAACGAAGAAATCGGCTTGTATAAGAGAATTATTGAAAAGAATAAGGACCTGCCAAAGTATGTTTTGCATGACGGCCCTCCATTCAGTAACAATAATATCCATATGGGTACAGCGATGAACAAGGTTCTTAAGGACTTTGTAAACAAATATAAGATGATGACAGGCTACAATGCTATCTATGTTCCGGGCTGGGACAACCATGGTATGCCTATTGAAAGCGCTATCATCAAGAAGAACAAGCTTGACAGAACAAAGATGAGCATTCCTGAATTCCGCGATGCGTGTAAGAAGTTCGCTGAAGGTTGGGTAGACGCTCAGATGAGCCAGTTCAAGCGTCTCGGCGTTATCGGTGACTGGGAAAACCCATACCTCACAATGAAGCCTGAATTCGAATCTACAGAAGTTAAGATTTTCGGCGAAATGTTCAAGAAGGGCTACATCTATAAGGGTCTCAAGCCAGTTTACTGGTGTCCACAGGACCAGACAGCTCTTGCTGAAGCTGAAATCGAATATGTAGATGCACCATGTAAGTCTATCTATGTAAGCTTCAAGATCAAGAACGATCTTGGTAAGCTCGGTCAGTACTGCGACCTTGACAAGCTTTACTTTGTAATCTGGACAACAACAACATGGACACTTCCAGGTAACCTTGCTATCGCTCTCAACCCACAGGAACTCTATGTTCTTGCAAAGGTTGAAAATGGTAACGTATATATCATGGCTAAGGAACTCGTTGCAGCCACAATGAAGCAGGCAAAGATTGAAAACTATGAAATCATTGCTGAACTCAAGGGTAATGAATTCGAGCTTATGACAGCTCAGCATCCATTCCTTGACAGAGACAGCCTTATTGTTAATGCTGACTATGTTACAATGGATTCCGGTACAGGCTGCGTTCATACAGCTCCTGGCCACGGTGCAGACGACTATCTCACAGGCAGAAGATACAATCTTCCGATGCTTGTTCCTGTAAATGACAAGGGCGTTCTTACAGAAGATGCCGGTCAGTTCGCAGGTATGTACTATGAAAAGTCCAATGCAGCTATTTTCGATCATCTCGTAGAAACAGGTGCTCTGTTTGCATACGAAGATATCGTTCACCCATATCCACACTGCTGGAGATGTAAGAATCCTATCATCTTCAGAGCTACACCACAGTGGTTCTGCTCCGTTGAATCCTTCAAGGATGATGCAGTAGCAGCTTGTGAAAATGTCACATGGTCTCCAGCATGGGGCGGCGACAGAATGGTTTCTATGATCCGTGAAAGAGCAGACTGGTGTATTTCCAGACAGCGTCATTGGGGTCTCCCAATTCCGGTATTCTACTGTGAAGATTGTAAGAAGCCTGTTTGCACAGATGAAACAATCGCAGCAGTTTCCGAAATGTTCAAGAATGAAGGCTCCAACTCCTGGTACATTCACGATGTAGCTGAAATCCTTCCAGAAGGCTTCAAGTGCCCACATTGCGGCGGCGTACATTTCTTCAAGGAAACAGATACA
>JAFSHN010000027.1 GCA_017440275.1 Bacillota bacterium
AAACAATGAGAAACTACGAAGTTATGTTCGTAATCAATGCTGCTTTAGAAGAAGCTACAAAGAATGCGACAATCGAAACAGTTCAGAACATCATCGCTGCTAATGGTGAAGTTGTTAAGACTGATGTTTGGGGAATGAGAAAGTTAGCTTACCCTATCCAGAAGATGGAAGAAGGCTACTACGTAGTAATCGACTTTATGGCTGATGCTACATTACCTTACGAACTGAACAGAAAGTTAAAGATTTCTGACAACGTAATCAGACACATCATCATTAACAAGGATGAACAGTAGGAACGAGGTGTAGTATGAACAGTGTTGTTTTAATCGGAAGATTAACAAGAGACCCAGAACTTCGCTACACAGCAGGCACACAGATGGCAGTTGCAACTTTCACACTTGCAATTGACAGACCTGTAAGAGCCGGCGGCGAAAGACAGACTGACTTCCCAAGAGTTACAGTATTCGGCAAGCAGGCTGAAAACTGTGAAAAGTTCTTGGCAAAGGGCAGACTGGTTGGAGTTCAGGGAAGACTGCAAACAGGCAGCTACACTAACAAAGACGGAGCAACCGTTTACACTACCGATGTCGTAGCCGACAGAGTAGAATTCTTGGAATGGGGCGACAGACCTCAGGGTGGATCACAGATGTCAAGAGTTGACGATGCACCTTCCGGTTTTTCCGCAATTGATGAAGACATCCCATTCTAATCACTATAAAGCAGAAAGGAGATTATGACCATGGAAAAGAGACGTGGTGGCGGCATGAGAAGAAAGAAAGTTTGCCAGTTCTGCGCTGACAAGACAGAAGTTATCGATTACAAGGACGTTGAAAAACTGAGAAAGTACGTAACTGAAAGAGGCAAAATCTTACCTAAGAGAATCACTGGTACTTGCGCTGAACATCAGAGAGCAGTTACAACTGCTATCAAGAGAGCAAGAATCGTTGCACTTCTCCCATATGTTGCAGACTAATTAATAGTTTATCGGCAGGTGGCTTACGAGCCACCTGTTTTTTATTTTTTTGTCTATCACACTACCATTATATGTCTTCATAATATATCGAAAGGAGATTTTATATGGCAAATTTAATATATTTAAGCCCGTCTAACCACGGCAAGAATTCAAATAAATGTTTAAAAGAAAACTGTTATGAAGATAAGCACACACGTCCCATTGCGGAAGTGTGTGCAAGATATCTGAAGGCTTCAGGTTTTGACGTAATTGTTGCAAAAGAAAGTCAAAATATGGCGGCTCGCTGTAGTGAATCAGATGCCCGCGGTGCCGCACTTCATGTGCCTATTCACACTAATGCTTCTTCTAGTCCTTCTGCACGATATTTGCTTTTTATGTTTTATAAGGACAGCGATGTCTATCGCAAAATCTACAACGCAGTTGCTCCTCGTCTTGAGGCCATCTATCCCGGCAATCTAAAGGCTCAGTTTTGGAAACGCGCTACCCTTTATGAAATCAATCGTCCAAAGGCAAAGACCATCTATTGCGAGTTGGGGTTCCATACTAACAAAACTGATACCGATAAGTTCATTCATGATCCGGAAATGGTCGGCAAAGCTCTGGCTCAAGGAATTTGCGACTACTTCGGTGTGCCTTTGAAAACTTCAACAGCAGAAACCACAATCCCTGCTGCTCCCAGTTATTCAAAAGGAACTGCTGTTAAACTAAAAAACACTCCATTATATGCTAACTCTACTACCAAGACGGCGGCGGCGCGTGTTACAGGAACCTACTATCTTTGGGATGGCAAGGTGGTAAGCAGCAGAATGAGAATTACTAACAGCAAAGCTCGAGTGGGCCTCAAGGGTCAGGTTACCGGCTGGATTAATAAGGCAGATATCTAGTTTCAGTTATATTTCCCCTTTCCTTAGAATACACTTTACCAAGACCAAGTACGGAAAGGGGAAATACCATGACATACGAAAAAGAGATTCCTGATTTCGCTCTGGTTCCTGCCAAAGAAGCAGGTTCCTCGGCGGTCACTCCCATAACTCAAGGGGCGATTTTTTCGCCGGTGCAGGTGACTAATATCACGGAGCTGCCTAAAACAACGATTACCATTGAGGAAGATATTTTGGTGCCCGACACCAAGCCGGACCTCCACCAGATTCTCATCATAGACGGCAAATGCCATTTGGCGAATCGGCAGATACAGCAGCTCCCTGAAAATGAAGATTCTATTAATCTTTCGGGCGAGTTGGAGCTGCAAACCCTTTATATTCCGGAGAAGAAAGATGCTCAAAGTCCTGTAATTCCAATTCAAAGCAGGGTTTCTTTCAGAGAACAGTGGCATAAAGCAGTTCCGAAGGGTGCTTCCCTTCTGCTCTCCTGCTTCATCGACAAGATAGATTATATGGTTGTGAACGAGCGCAAATTTCGCGTCAAGATCCAGCTTTCTATCAAAGCACGCCAGTTTACTGACAGTAAAATTGATTTTTTTGAAGGTCTTGCCGGCGATGAACTTCAGCTTCTTAAGGAAACTGTAAACATCTCCAGTGTTGCTATGCAAAAGAAAGACACGCTTAATATAAAGGAAGACTTTGTGCCTATATCGGGACCTTCTCCAAGAAATATCCTCAAACAAAATATCTCGGTGGTTGAAAACTATAAACAGACTACAGCAGATAAGGTTGTAATAAACGGTTTCATCTACGTCAATCTGCTTTACGCGGCTGATTCTACAGAAGGTTCTTCCTGTCCTGAACTGCTGCAGCATCAGGAAAGAGTTGAATTTACTCAGTTTATTCCTATACAGCAGTCCGGCCGCCAGTGTGGGGTCAGTGTGACCTTTGATGACTGGGATTTGAAAGTCAAGCTGACACAGGATAGTGAGGGTCAGGATGTGTTCCGTCTTGAGGGAGAATTGGTTACAATGGTTGACCTTTATAAGAACAACGAAAAAGAAATTGTAGTCGACGCTTATCACCGTAAAAAGGATTTTGTTTGCAACTTTGAGAACGAAAAATGCAAAACGATTTTAGGTACATCTACAGGAGAGTCTTCTCTTCGTGAAATTATCTCAATTGATGAAGGCGGTCTCGAAGTTGAAAAGATTCTTTACCAGACAGCAATGGCAGTCACTGCCGAAAGCAAGCAAGAACAAAACAAGATTGTTACAGAAGGCTCTATTCTCGTTAGGCTGATTTGTCTTTCAACCGGTGATGAGGCACAAATCTTTGCTGTTTCTGAAGTGATTCCTTACAGAGTGTCTTCTTCAACTGCCGGACTTTCAGGAGACGAGGAGTTCAGCCAGATCATTTCCCTAAAAGATCTTTGGGCAGAAAAAATCAATCCCAAGCAACTGGAAGTCAACATCTGCATTCTTTCCTGTAACGAAATCATCAAGCCAACGCCTTTCAAAGTACTTACCAATCCTGCTTTTGGAGCAGACTGCCCTGAAAATCACAATCTATCTATGGTTATCTACATTTGCCGCGATGAAGACAGTCTTTGGGACATAGCCAAGAAGTTCAAAACTACCGCAGCCTCCATTATGGAAATCAATGATCTTGACACTGAGGAGATTTGTGCAGGCCAGAAACTTCTGATTATAAAATAAGTTTTATTATGTATAATTAAGATTCTTTTGTCCATAATCTCTGTGTCAGGAGGTAAATTATGGATAAGAGATTTGAAAAAATATTAGTCTGCGGAATGCTTTGTGCGGCTTTGGCTTTGCCGTTTTTATATAATGCTGATTCTTACGCCCAGATAAATGACGGCCTGATTGGTCCTGACGGTATTATCAACCAATATCCGGGTATAATGAGGCTTCACATAATAGCTAACAGCGATTCAGAAAAGGACCAGGAGCTAAAGCTTGCCGTCAGAAACTATATCCTCTCGAAAGTTCAAAACGAGCTTGATAATAAGGAAGAGGCCCGCACATACGTTTTAGAGAATTTACAGCGCATCGAGGAATGGGCACAAGTTGCCGTTGATGCAGCAGGATTTGAATATGATGTCAGAGCCGATGTAAACATTCGCCATATCCCTGCCAAATACTACAGCGACCTGTTTTTCCCTGAGGGAAATTATGAGGCTCTGACCATCACTTTGGGTGAAGGGAAAGGCCAAAACTGGTGGTGCGTAGTTTTTCCGCCGCTGTGCCTTGTGGATAATACGGTGCCAGTTGACTCCGCCGAACTGGAGTCCGGCGATGGAGAAGTTCTGGTTCTCAAGTCACGGATTGTTGAGATTCTCGAGGAATCTGGGGATTCCTACAGAATAGATGGGTCAATTGTTGATGTCATCAAGCACATTACTTCGGCAAACCCCAACGAATAACATTATTTTCTGTGCTTAAGTTGGGGTGACCCCAACGTAAAATCAATTTTTTATTACTTGCGTTGGGTCAGACCCAACGCAGCAACCCAATTCTGCTATTTGAGTTGGGTTATTTTTTTGATATTTTAGTAGGTCAAAATAGTCTGTACATTAAACACCTGCTAGTTTGCAGTTGTCGACTTATTTATTTTCCCGTCTATGAGGTCTATGGACCAACTACCCAACGCAGTGCAGAATTTTGGTAGTTTACGTTGGGGTAAGCCCAACGTGAGTAGCCTTTTTTCCTCTTTGCGTTGGGTCCGGCCCAACGCAAAAGCTCAACTCGTGAGTTTTAGTTGGGTCTCTGCCAAAAGTACTTAAAAAAATACACTGAATCTTAACACCCTAACATATTGACAATAGCCCCGCACACGTGTATGCTTGTATACAGGTATCCTATTAGTACTTTAATGCGCTAAATCGCATAGATAATATACCAATTCAAGGGGGATTGACAAGATGTTAGAAATTTCGAAAAAGACAAATTTGCTTGAAGAAAATATGTACAAATACTCTCTGCAGGATATACCTAATCCTAACCTTTACAGAGAGATGTTCGACTACGAAAGCGTTCCTAAGATTGCTTTTAACCATACTCGCGTACCTGCTAATATGCCGGCGGATATCTGGATTACAGATACTTCTTTCAGAGATGGTCAGCAGTCAATGGCTCCTTATTCAGTTAAGCAGATTGTTGATTTATATAAATTGATGGCACGTCTGGGCGGCCCTTATGGAATCATTCGTCAGTCTGAATTTTTTATCTACACCAAGAAGGACCAGGAAGCTATCGAAAAGTGTATGGAACTCGGTTATAAGTTTCCTGAAATCACTACCTGGATCAGAGCTAACAGAGAAGACTTCAAGAGGGTTAAAGAACTTGAAATTAAAGAAACAGGGATTCTTGTTTCCTGCAGTGACTATCACATCTTTAAGAAGATGGGGATGAGCCGCGGACAGGCGGTCAAGTTCTATCTGGAAACTATCAAAGACGCTTTTGATGCAGGTGTTGTTCCAAGATGTCACCTGGAAGATATTACGAGAGCCGACTTTTATGGATTCGTTGTTCCTTTTGTAAACGAAATAATGAAACTTTCTGAAGAAGTTGGAATTCCTGTTAAAATCAGAGCCTGTGATACTATGGGATATGGTGTTCCTTACACAGAAGTTGCCCTTCCTCGAAGCGTTCCGGGCATCATCTTCGGTCTGCAGCACTATGCAGGGGTTCCAAGCGAAATGCTGGAATGGCACGGACACAATGATTTTTACAAAGCTGTTGCCAATGCATCTACCGCTTGGCTTTACGGAGCATCTGCCGTTAACTGCTCCCTCCTTGGAATCGGTGAAAGAACAGGCAATATTCCGCTGGAGGCTATGGTATTTGAATATGCATCTCTCAAAGGTTCCCTGGATGGTATGGATCCAACGGTTGTTACCGAAATCGGTGAATACTTCAAGAACGAAATGGGTTATACAATTCCTCCTATGACACCTTTCGTAGGAGAAAACTTCAATATGACAAGGGCCGGCATCCACGCTGATGGTTTAATGAAAGACCAGGAAATTTACAATATATTCAATACAACTAAGCTCCTGGGAAGAGCTCCGGGGGTTGCAATCAGTAAGACTTCCGGCGCTGCGGGAATCGCTTACTGGGTAAACGAGCACTATGGCCTGGATGATTCCAAGAGAGTTACCAAGAATCACCCTCTTGTAACAGTTTTAAAAGATTGGGTGGATGAAATGTACGCTGACGGCAGAACCACAAGTCTTGCTAACAGCGAAATCGAAGAAAAAATCAGCACACTTGAAGAGTGGAAGGAGTTAATAACATGTTAGACTATAAATCCGTATCTTTAGCAAACCAGGTTTTTGAGACCATTGAGCGAAATATTGTCAACGGTGTTTATCCTGCAGGAAGTACCTTGAGCGAAAGTAAACTCAGCGAAGAACTCGGGGTAAGCCGTACTCCTATCAGAGAAGCTCTTTCTAAGCTGGAAAGTGAAATGCTAATAACCTCCACTTCTGCGGGGAGCATAGTTTTGGGCATCACGAAATATGACGTAGAAGATATGTTTTTCGTAAAAAAGCAGCTTGAACCGAGAGCCTTCAGGCTGGCGGCTGACAATATATCAAATGAGGCTTTAGAAAAATTAAAAAATATAATTGAGCAGCAAGAGTTTTATGCTATGAAGAAAGACACCGAAACTATGAGAAATCTGGATACACAATTCCATGATATTATATACGCTCAGGCTAAAAGCCCTGTGCTTTTCTCTATTCTCTCGCCGAACCACCATAAACTGCTGAAATTCCGCAAAGATTCTTTGGAAAAAAGCGATAGAATTCTCCATTCTGTGGAAGAGCATACGGCTCTCTACGAAGCTCTCAAAGCAAGGGACGGCGAAAAGGCTGAAGCCCTCATGAGAGAACACATCGAAAACACTTACGAAAACCTTAAGAAGGAGGCTTTGTAAATGGGACTCACTATTGCACAAAAGATTATAAAAGAGCACTTAATCTCCGGTGATATGACTGTAGGCAGCGAAGTAGCCCTCAGAATAGACCAGACTCTGACTCAAGATGCCACAGGCACTATGGCCTACCTTGAATTTGAAACTATGGGAGTTCCCCGTGTTCGCACAGAACTCTCTGTAGCTTACATAGACCACAACACACTTCAGTCCGGTTTCGAAAACGCAGATGACCACCGTTTCATCCAGTCTATGGCAAAGAAATATGGTCTGTATTTCTCAAGACCGGGCAACGGTATTTGCCATCAGGTACATTTGGAAAGATTCGGCAAACCCGGCAAGACTCTCATCGGTTCTGACAGCCATACTCCAACAGGCGGCGGTATCGGAATGCTGGCTATGGGTGCCGGCGGTCTGGATGTTGCAGTTGCTATGGGCGGCGGTGCATATTACATTACCATGCCTAAAATGTATAAAGTAAATCTTACAGGTAAACTGCGTGATTTTGTTACTGCAAAGGACGTAAGTCTCGAAATCTTACGAATCCTGTCAGTCAAAGGCGGCGTCGGCGCCATCATCGAATGGGGCGGCGAAGGAATTAAGACCCTTTCTGTTCCGGAAAGAGCAACTATTACTAATATGGGAACTGAGCTGGGCGCAACTACTTCCATCTTCCCTTCAGACGAAATTACAAAAGCTTTCCTCGAAGCGGAAGGCAGAGGCTCTGACTGGATCCCACTGACAAGCGACGAAGATGCGGTTTATGACCGCATTATAGATATTGATCTTTCAACACTTAAACCTATGATCGCCTGTCCTCACAGCCCGGATAACGTAGTGGCTGTTGACTCCCTGAAAGGCGTAAAAGTTGATCAGGTATGTATCGGCTCATGCACCAACTCTTCTCTCTTTGATATGCTCAAGGTTGCAGCACTTTTAAAGGGTAAGACTATACGACCTGAAGTGAGCCTTTCTATTTCACCGGGCTCAAAGCAAGTGCTGGCTATGCTGGCTGACTGCGGAGCTTTATCCGACATTCTGGCCAGCGGCGCAAGAGTTCTTGAATGTGCCTGCGGACCTTGCATCGGTATGGGCTTTTCACCAAACTCCGGTGGTGTGTCGCTGAGAACTTTCAACAGAAACTTTGAAGGCCGCTCAGGTACTGCTGACGGACAAGTGTATCTTGTTTCTCCTGAAACTGCTGTTGCCGCAGCACTTACCGGCGAGATCACAGATCCAATGCTTCTTGGAACTATGCCGGAAGTTAAGATGCCTGATGCATTCAAGATTGATGACAGTGCAATTATCCCTCCGGCTGAACTTGAAGAAGCTTCCCAGCTTCCAATTCTCAGAGGCCCTAATATCAAACCTTTCCCTGACAGCACTCCTCAGCTTGATTCTCTCGAAGCTCCGTTGGTGCTCAAGGTAGGTGACAATATTACAACTGACCACATTATGCCGGCAGGCGCAAAAATTCTGCCTTACCGCTCAAACATTCCACACTTATCACAGTACTGTTTCGGCGTTTGCGATGCAACTTTCCCTGAAAGAGCTAAAGCTGCGGGCACCAGCATTGTGGTGGGCGGCAACAATTATGGACAAGGTTCCTCAAGAGAACACGCAGCCCTTGTTCCTCTTTATCTGGGGGTTCGCGCTGTTGTGGCAAAGAGTTTTGCAAGAATCCATGCAGCGAACCTGATTAATGCGGGAATAATGCCTCTGACTTTTGAAAACCCTGATGATTATGACAAGATTTCTCAGGGCGACATGCTTCGAATTGACGGTGTCTATGATGGAATGGATGAAGGTCTTATGACTCTCATCGACCAAACCACCGGTGACAAAATCGTTCTAACTTGTCAGTTTACCGAAAGACAAAAGGGAATTTTAAAGGCCGGCGGTCTTCTGAAATATGTAGGCCAGGGCAATAATTAGGAGGTATCGTCTATGTACGATGAATATATTAAAAATGCTGTCGAAAGTTTTGAAATTCTACTGCGACAGCAGCTGGAACGCAGCGAAAAGCTGGCAACGGCTGAAGCTCCCAAAGATTTCTCCAAACTTGATTCCATAACCATAGGCCTTATCGGCGGCGACGGTATCGGTCCCATTATAATGGCTGAGGCCAAGCGTTTACTTATGAAACTGCTGGCCGATGAAATGGAATCCGGCAAAGTTGTCCTTAAAGAAATCGAAGGACTTACTATTGAAAACCGTCTGGCTCTGGGACAGCCTGTTCCGACAGATGTACTTAGTCAGATCAAAGCCTGCGATGTAATCCTCAAAGGCCCTACAACTACTCCAAAAGGGGGCACTATGGAAAGCGCCAACGTAACCCTTCGCAGAGAACTGGATCTCTACGCAAATGTCCGCCCCGTGTCCGTTCCCGAAGAAGGCATCGACTGGATGTTTTACAGAGAAAACACTGAAGGTGAATATGTTCTAGGAAGCCGCGGCATTGAAATCCCCGATAATCTTGCAATGGACTTCAAGGTTACTACAGATGCAGGGACCCGCCGTATCGCCAGAGCTGCCTTTGAATACGCCAAAGTAAATGGCAAGAAAAGAGTTTCTGTTGTAACCAAAGCCAATATTATGAAAAAAACCGACGGCAAGTTCAGCAAAATTTGTGCTGAAGTCGCCTCTGAATATCCTGAAATAACTTGTGATGAGTGGTACATCGACATTATGACTGCCAACCTTGTGAACAAGTCAATCCGAAATCAGTTTGAGGTATTTGTTCTGCCTAATCTCTACGGAGACATCATTACGGATGAAGCCGCCGAAATCCAAGGCGGTGTAGGAACTGCCGGAAGTGCCAACATCGGCGACCACTATGCAATGTTTGAGGCAATTCACGGTTCTGCGCCTCGTATGATTGAAGACGGTCTTGCAAACTATGCAAATCCATCCAGTATTTTCAAGGCGGCAGAGATGCTTCTTCGCCACATAGGCCTTATAGAAAGGGCCGAAAAACTGGCGGAGGCGCTTACCCTTTGCTGTGAAACAGAGAAGAAACTGGTTGTAACAGGTACCGCCGACGGAGATACTTGTAAAGATTTCGCAGATTACGTTATTTCTAAGCTATAGTTTGAAAATCGCCTTGTTATGTAGTATAATTATTTAAAATATTACATAAAAAGGCGATTTTTATTATGAAGATTATTGATTTATTAAAAAGTGAACAAATGTATCTGTCCTTTGAGGTTTTTCCACCAAAGCAGAGCACATCTTTTGACAGCGTTAAGTCTGCAACTGAGGAAATTGCGAAGTTAAAACCTTCTTTTATGAGCGTTACTTACGGTGCCGGCGGTGGTACAAGCCAATACACTCTTGATATTGCCAAGAACATCAAAGAAATGTACGGAGTTCCTACTCTGGCTCATCTGACCTGCGTTTCTTCAACTAAGGAAACAGTTCATCAGATGATTGGCAAAATTCAGGAAGCGGGAATTCAAAATATTATGGCTCTTCGCGGTGATATCCCGGCTGAACTTGAGGGAGCAGACAGAAGTCATTGGCACTATCATAACGCCATTGATCTGGTACGCGAGCTCAAAGAAAGCGGCAATGATTTTTGCATCGGCGGTGCATGCTATCCTGAAATCCATCCTGAAAGCCCTCATCAGAAGGAAGATATTAAATATCTCAAGGAAAAGGTTGATGCAGGCTGTGATTTCCTGACAACTCAAATGTTTTTCGACAATAATCTGCTTTATAATTTTTTATACAAGATTCGCGAGGCCGGAATTACCGTGCCTATCATTCCGGGCATTATGCCAATCACCAACGCAAACCAGATTGAAAGAGCACTCAAACTGAGCGGATCCTACGTACCACAGCGTTTTAAAACCCTGGTGGACAAGTTCGGCTCGGATCCTGATGCTATGAAACAAGCAGGTATCGCTTACGCAACTGATCAGATTATTGATCTTTATGCCAACGGCATAACCAACGTGCACGTTTATTCTATGAACAAACCTGATGTGGCGCAGAAAATCCAAAGCAATCTTTCTGCGATTCTCGGCAAGAAATAGATTATGACTGATACGGTTTTTATAAAAAACTACATAGAGCCGCCTTTCGATACAAGTGAGATTTTAAGATATATGGGCTGCAAAGAAGCTGATCCTGAAGTTCTCAAATTGGTGGAAGGCTGTATCAACGAAGTGAGGTCTAGTCTCACATACCGCGTTTGCTATCGTCAATTTACGATAACAGAAAAGGACGGTTCTTTAGACCTTGCTTTTGTGGTGTCACAAAGTGAGGGACTTCGCCGCAATCTGGGAGGCTGTAAGTCTCTCATTCTATTTGCAGCAACTATAGGCCTTGAGATTGACCGGCTTATTGCAAAATACGGCAGGCTCTCTCCTTCAAAGGCTTTGTGTTTTCAGGCCATTGGAGCCGAAAGAATTGAAAGTTTATGTAAATCGTTTAATGACGATATGAAGGAAACCCTTGCAAAATCGGGCTTTGGCACTCGTCCACGCTTTAGTCCCGGCTATGGTGATTTTCCTTTAGAGGTACAAAAGGATGTATTTAGGGTTCTTAATCCTGCCAAGAACATTGGGCTTTCTCTCAATGACAGCTTATTGATGACACCGTCTAAGTCGGTAACAGCAATAATCGGCATCTCAGAGGGTTCTCAATCCTGTATCGCCAATGAACGATGTGATAAATGTGACAAAACAGACTGTACTTTCAGGAGGTTATAAAATGACAGTTTTAGAATATATGAAGGATCATCTGCTGTTTCTCGACGGCGGTATGGGTTCCCTCCTTCAAAATATGGGAATCAAACCGGGTGAACATCCGGAACGCTGGAGCGTTTCTCATCCGGAAATAATTGAACAGATTCATCTTGATTATTTCAATGCCGGCTGCAATGTGGTCAACACCAACTGCTTCGGGGCCAACACTCTTAAGTTTGACGCCGAAGAGTGCGACCGGATTATTAAGGCATCCATCGAAAATGCAAAGCGTGCAGCTGCACGCTCCACAAATCCAGAGCCAAAATTCGTGGCTCTTGATATCGGGCCTTGCGGCAAGCTGTTGAAGCCGTACGGCGATCTGGATTTTGAAGATGCCGTTGAATGTTTTGCCGGAATGGTTAGATCAGGTGTCAAGCATGGGGCGGATTTAATCTTTATCGAGACAATGAATGACAGCTACGAAACTAAGGCAGCTTTACTTGCTGCCAAGGAAAACTCCGACCTTCCTGTTTTCGTTTCTAATGCTTACGGTGAAGACGGCAAACTTATGACAGGAGCTACTCCTGCGGCAATGGTTGCTATGATTGAAGGCATGGGCGCAGATGCTATTGGTTGCAACTGCTCACTCGGTCCTGCTCAGCTCCGCGGAGTAGTAGATGAACTTCTTGCCAATGCTTCAATACCTGTAATGCTTAAGCCAAACGCAGGGCTTCCAAAGGATGTTGACGGGCGTGCTGTTTACGATGTTTTGCCTGACGAATTCGCAGAAGAAATTGTAACTCAGATCAAGGCCGGCGTTCGCGTGGCAGGCGGCTGCTGCGGAACAACGCCTGAATACATCAAAGCACTTACTTCAAAGGCGGAAGGTCTCGAACCGCTTCCTGTATATCCTAAGAACAAAACTGTAGTTTCGTCATATACTCATGCCGTAGAATTTGCAGAGTCACCTATACTTATCGGCGAAAGAATCAACCCTACAGGCAAGAAGAGATTTAAGCAGGCTCTCATCGAAAAGGACATTGACTACATTCTTCAGGAAGGTGTAAACCAGCAGGATGCAGGTGTTCAAATTCTTGATGTAAATGTCGGTCTTCCTGATATCGACGAAGTTTCTATGCTTAACAATGTTATGTATGAACTTCAGGCAATCATCAATCTTCCTCTTCAGATAGATACTGCAGATGCAGTTGCTATGGAAAAAGCTCTCCGCCGCTACAACGGCAAGGCTATGATTAACTCCGTAAACGGCAAAGAAGAAAGCATGAAGGCCATCTTCCCTCTCGTTAAGAAATACGGCGGTGTGGTGGTTGCCCTCACTTTAGACGAAGGTGGAATTCCTGCCACAGCGGAAGGCAGAATCGCGATTGCCAAAAAGATTCTTGAAACAGCGGCTTCTTACGGGATCGACAAGAAAGACATTATTTTCGACACTTTGGCTATGACAATCAGCGCAGACCCGGCAGCAGCTCTTGCTACGCTGAAGTCTCTTGAATATATAAAGAATGAAATGGGCTGCCACACATCTTTGGGTGTATCCAACATTTCTTTTGGACTCCCTAAGAGAGAAGGCGTAAACAGTACCTTCTTTGCTATGGCCCTTGAACGCGGGCTTTCTGCTGCGATTATGAATCCTTATGCAACAGACATGCTCAAAGTTTACTACGCATATCGCGCATTACACAATTTGGATGAAAACTGCGCCGACTATATTGAATTTGCAACAAACTTAGTAGAAACTGCCGCGGCTCCCGCTCAGGCGGCGGCTGCCAAGACTCCTGAAGACTTCAAGAGTCAGCTCCAAAAGGCCATTGTCAAAGGTCTCAAAGACCAGGCGGCGGAAGTTACAGGGCAGCTCTTGGCTACAACTGATGCCCTCGAAATCATTCAGCAGGAAATCATTCCTGCCCTTGATATCGTAGGCAAAGGCTTCGAAGAAAAAACAGTCTACCTGCCGCAGCTCCTTATGAGTGCGGAAGCTGCAAAAGCCTCTTTCGAAGTTATCAAGGCCAATATGCCAAGCGGCCAGTCCATCGATAAGTTCCCTATGGTCATCGCAACAGTTCACGGCGATATTCATGACATCGGAAAAAACATCGTCAAACTGCTCCTTGAAAACTACGGTTTCAAAGTAATAGACCTGGGCAAAGACGTTCCTCCGGCAGATATTGTTGCGGCTGTTATCGAAAATAAGGCTCCTGTCTGCGGGCTCAGTGCACTTATGACAACTACTGTTCCTGCCATGGAAGAGACAATTAAGCTTCTTGCAGAGCAGGCACCTTGGTGCAAAGTAGTTGTAGGCGGTGCTGTTCTAAACGAAGACTACGCAAACCGCATCGGTGCGGGCAAATATGCCAAGGATGCCATGGACACAGTAAGATTCGCAGACAGCGTAGAAATATAAAGGAGGATTGTAATGGAACAATATTTGGCAGGTGTTAACTCCCTGACCTTCTATGCCATCGTGGCAGTGGTCCTGGGATTTATCACCGTAATGTGTTTTGTATTTTTAATAAAAAGTTATAAGGCGGGGGTTGCCATCGGCATGGACCCAAAGGTCTTAAAAAAGACCATTATGGCCAGCGCTACTTTCACACTCCTCCCATCAATCAGCATTTTGCTGGGGGTTATAGCTCTCAGCGGAACTCTTGGAGTTCCTTTCTCATGGCTGAGACTTTCAGTTATCGGGGCTCTTCAGTACGAGCTCAACGTTGCTGAAATCGCGGCACAAAATATCGGACTTTCCGGTCTTAATCTAAGCGAGCTCGACATGGGTGCATTTGTGACCATTGCTCTGGTTATGACAATGGGAATCCTGGGTGGTGTTTTCTGCTGCATCTTCTTCCTGAAGAAGTATCTTTCCAAAATTCAAGCAAAACCTAAAAAGACCGACGGCGCAGGCGCTTCCAAACCGGGCTTCGGCGCCCATGCAACAACTGCCATGTTCGTAGGTCTTTGCGCAGCTTACATTGGTTCATATATCGGTCAGGTAATGCCCGGCGGCGGTTCCAACTATATGCCTCTCTTCGTAGCAATAGTTGCCGCACTCTGTATGGCGGTATTTGAATTCCTCGTACAGAAAAAGAAAATGTTAGTACTTGAAAACTTCAGCCTTGCGGCCAGCATGCTCATCGCGATGGCGGCAGCTGTAATCGTTAACTTAGCAATTTAGAAAGGAGGCACTTAAAATGAACGAAAAAGAATTATTCTTTAAAGAATTTAATGATGGCCTCCACAAAATAGGTCGAATTACCCTGGTTCTGGCGGTGGCAATGCTCATCGCTGTACCTTTTGTTATCGGTACTCTCACAGGATTTTCCCCTGACCTGGGCGGCTTCATCAAAGGTTTTGCCAATGTAGGACTCATCTACATACCCGTTGCCATCGTAGAGTTCCTTGTTTACACTCCGATGCTGGGTGTTGGCGGAAGCTATCTGTCTTTCATCACAGGTAACGTAACCAACATGAAAATCCCTTGTGTTATGAACTCGGCAGACATCGCCGGCACAACTTCCGGAACTCCTGAGCACGAAATCATTTCTACAATCAGCGTTGCCACAAGTGCTGTCACTACTACGCTGGTAATCGTAGCCGGAGTAATTCTTCTGGTACCGCTGCAGCCAATCCTTCAGACTCCTGAACTGCTGCCGGCTTTCAACAACGTAGTGCCTGCACTTTTCGGTGCCCTGGGACTGAAATACTTCGCAAAGAGCCCTCAGATTGCAGTAATTCCGCTGGTTCTTATGAGTGCTCTGTGCATCTTTGTTCCGTCTATGATCAGCCAGACAAGTATACTGTTAATCCCAAGCGGCGGCCTGGCACTGCTCATAGGATTCGTGTTATTCAAGAAAGGTAAGATTTAAAAATGAAATTTGTATTGATTATATTAGCACTCCTGGCAGCTTTCGTGCTGTTTCTGGTGCTGAGAGCTGCTATGTTAAAGCCAACTGCTGCTAAAGAAGCAAAAGTTATCCTGGATGAAAGCCCAAGAGCCACCGAATACGGGCAGCAGCTCTCCAAAATGATTCAGGTAGAAACTGTTTCTTTTAGAAACCAAGAAGACAGAACTAAATTCTACAACTTCCATAAAGTACTTGAGGATCTTTTCCCTAATGTTCATGCTAAATGCGAAAAGCACGTTTTTAACGGAAGCTTGCTTTTCAAATGGGAAGGCCAGGGCAAAGCAGAGCCGATTCTCCTCATGAGCCATCAGGACGTTGTCGAAGCTAACGGCCAGTGGGATCACGAACCTTTCAGCGGTGACATCGACGAAACAGGCAGAGTCTGGGGCCGCGGCACAGTTGACACAAAAGCCAGCCTTTTCTGCATCTTTACTGCTGTTGAGGAACTGATTGCTGACGGCTTTGTTCCAAAAGGCGACGTTTATATCGCATCCAGCTGCACTGAGGAATGGAGCGGCGACGGTGCACCTGCTACTGTGGAATATCTGCAAAAGAACAACATCAAGCTGAGACTACTTCTTGATGAAGGCGGTATGATTATCGAAGAACCAGTGGGTGGCGTTAAAGGAACTTACGCTATGGTGGGCCTGGTAGAGAAAGGCTACGGCGACATCAAGTTTACTGCAAAAAGCGGCGGCGGCCATGCCAGCGCACCGGGCAAGAACACTCCGCTGGTTCGCCTTGGCAAATTCATGTGTGATATCGAAAAGAAAAACCCATTTAAAGCTGAATTCTCCCCAACAGTGGTCGAAATGTTCACAAGAATGGCTCCAAATATGGATTTCGGCATGAAACTTCTTTTCTCCAACATGGGAATTCTTAAGCCTCTGCTGGTCAAAGTCATTCCTTCCGTAAGCTCTGCAGCGGCTGCAATGCTGAGAACAACTCTGGCATTCACAATGGCCAAAGGTGCAGACGGTGCCAACGTTCTCCCGCAAGAAGCTTACATTGTTGGAAACATGCGATTCATCCAGCACCAGCCAAACGCAGAAAGCATCAAGGTCGTTGCTGATATCGCAAAGAAATACGATCTCGAAACTGAGGTAATCTATCAGGACGACCCTTGTCCTGTGGTAGACTTCAGAAGTGAAGAATTCAAAATCGTTGAATCCACAGTCAACGAAATCTATCCGGGCGTAGGCGTTTGCCCATACACAATGACCGGCGGTACAGACGCCAAGTACTACGGCTCAGTCAGCGATAACTGCATCAGATTCGCGCCGCTGTACATTGACGATCAGCAATACGCTAGCATCCACGGTCTTAACGAAAACATCTACCAGGGCGCACTGCCAATGGGTGTTGATTTCTACAAGACTGTTATAAAGAAGGCATAGTTATGAAGAAAAGGCCGTCTCTGTTTCGAGACGGCTTTTTTTATGTCCTTGAGTTTAAAGTTTAGGGGAATTCCATAATTTTGAGAATATTGCACTGTTAATGGAATTCTGCCGATTCTGTGGGAGCCAACCCTATGGGGAATTCCATTTTTCCTGTGAAAACACATCATTTATGGAACTATATCTCCGGCAACCCAGCCATAGTTCCATTTTAGGGAAAGTTTTCCTTTCTAAATGGAACTTTCAATTATCCGGGTGTATCAAATGCAAGCATAATTCCATTTTATGCAGCGAAAACTGTTGAAAATGGAACTTTATAGAGATGATAGTTATAAACAATGCCGAAATGCTTAAGCGAATGAAGTCTTTTCCTACTATTTTTTGTTATTCTCGAAACCAGTAGGTAGACTTACCTACTGAATTAAAGAATTTGTTCAGCGAGTAGGTAATTCCCTTCTAATCATCAACGCGCTCTTCTTTCAGTAACTCTTTATATTTTCTGTCCCAAGCAACTGTATAGATTAACCCCGGCACGGTAACCACAACAGCGAGCAGAAACCACGTCCCCATCTTGATGTTCAAATCTTCAAAGAAAAATGTTGCTGCCAAATACAGCAGAATCCAAGGCACGCCAAGCATCAGCCATGTTTTCCCCTGACAGCGAATCATATCTTTAGTCCATCTATGGCTTTTGTATTTGGCCGGGATATTTTGATAGCCCAATAGGCCTGCTATGCCGTAAAGTGTCCAGAAGATGCCCATGATAAACATTACGTTCATAAAATTGTCTCCTTTTTCTTTTCCAATAATTTCAAAAATCGCTTGTCGTTCATCTGTTCATTTGTTATGTATTTTCCATCTAAAAATAATGCGTATGTTGTGACAGGGGTTGGGGCGTTTTGTGCCTCCTATTTACTCTGCAAATAAATTGCCTTAAATTGTATTACTTTTTCTTTAGCAATCTCTTCAATTATGGGAACATACTTCGCATTATACGGACATTGACTTGTATAATATAAAACATAACCCTTTTCGTCAATACGGGGATGTTTTGCACAATCTTTAAATTGCGGCACTGTGGCATTTTCTTCAAAAGGCAAGTACCATAGTTGAATGCCATTATCCGCTTCATCACAAACTTGAAATCCTTTATGCTTCAAAAATTTAGGATCAGCTAAAAATGGTTTCTTTTTTGCTGCCGCCAAAATACATAATCCCAATTTTCCTTTATTTTTACTGTCCTCAACACATGCATTTAATAAATCTGATGAGTACCCATGCCCTTTAAATGAACCCGCAACCCATAAACAATCAATGTACATATAGCCATCCGCTGAAATTGGATTCCATGCATTTTCAGCAGGGATATATTCAATGAAACACTTTCCTCTTTCTGTACTTTTTAGAAAAACCAACCCGTCTTCAAACCGCTCTGATAACCATGCTTTTTTTGAAGATACTTGAATATCATTGTTATTAGAAATTGCACAACATATATGCTCTTTTTCTATATTCTCGCTTGTAACTTTAATATATTCCATTATATAAAACCTCCGACAAAGTTAAGTTTTTCTCTCTTAACAGAATTCCTTCATCAGCCTTACGGCGTCTTGATTGATTGAAAGCTTTGTTTCTGTGCCGGCAGAGTAACATTCGAATTTGTCTGATAAAAGTTTTTTACCAAGTGCTTCTGCGATTTGACTGCGGCATGAATTGTGTACGCAAATAAAGGCCACTTTAGGTTTGTTGTTCATTGTTTTAGTCTGCTCCCAATTTTATGTTAATCATAAATAAAACATATTTTTCATATATTCAACCCTCACCTCGATTGCCTTCTGTGTTGTCTTTGCATTCCATACAATATCGAAGCCGTGCATGGTTCCGCGAGTTTCATTTAAAACCACCGGCACATTGGCTGCTTGAAGGGCCTTGGCGTAATTTACTCCCTCATCGTGAAGGCAGTCGAATTCTGCCGTTTCTACGTAGGCAGGCGGTAGTTCCTCAAAGGTTTCAGCTTCCATTGGTGATGCGTATGCCAAATTAGTCGGCTTTTCATCTTGAACGTAACCCAGCCACATCTTTTTAGAAAGCCTGCTGTTCCACATAGGTGTGTCAGTGAATCTGCGATTAGATTCAGTGTTCATTCTGCGGTCAGTAACAGGGTAGACTAAAAGCTGAAAAAGTGGCTGTTGTGTGTTTCTGTCGCGAGCCATTTGACACACTGCTGCAGCAAGTGCTCCACCGGCACTGTCGCCGCCAACGGCTATTTTTGTTTCGTCTATGTTAAAGTGCTCTGCGTTCTCAAACACCCAGTTCAAAGCGGCGTAGCAATCTTCGGCAGGAACCGGATGTGAGTATTTTGGTGCTAACCTATATTGCACAAAAACAACTTTACAAGGAGTCTCCAGGGCATAAAGCTTTGCCAGCTTGTAATGGTAACCCGCACCTTCGAAAAAGAATCCACCGCCGTGATAATATACCAGGCACGGACAAGGCTCCTCCAGGCCGTAAGGCTCAAAGGTATAGCAGTTTATATCTGCACCGTCATAACCTGTGATGGTGTGTTTTGTTATAAGTATCTCGTGATCTTTGTGAATCCATCTCGGAGGTCTCATTTTGGACCCCATCCATCCAGCCATCTGAGCATTCTGAATGGGTGGAGCAATCATTGAAAATGGAAAGAATTCTTTGTTAATTGGATATTTCATATTTGTTTCCCTCCTTTTTTTATCCTACCACACACAGCGGCCGCATACAATAACTTACATTTTTCCCGTAAATATAAAAATTCGACACCTAAAAAGATGTCGAATTGATTTTTCATATTATCTGCCCAGGCCGAAATTTTCTTTAACTCTTGCCATTGTCTTCTTTGCGATGGCATCGGCCTTCTGTGCGCCTTCTTCCAGAACGTCAAGAAGTTCCTGTGAGTGTCTGATTTCTTCGTAACGAGCTTTGATTGGTGCCAGAGCGTTGACTGTAACTTCAACTAAATCCTTCTTGAAGTCGCCGTAGCCCTTGCCTTCGTACTTCTTTTCCAGGTCCTCGATGCTGATGCCGGAAAGTACGCTGTAGATTGTCAGCAGGTTACTAATACCTGGCTTATTTTCAACGTCGTAGCGGATGATGCCTTCGGAGTCAGTAGTCGCTTTCATAATGGACTTCTTAATCTTGGAAGGTTCGTCCAGCAGAGAAATTCTTGAGTGGATGTTTTCAGCACTCTTACTCATTTTCTTTGTAGGATCGTCCAGAGCCATAATTCTTGCGCCGGCCTTTAAGAATCTGCCGTCAGGTACTACGAAAGTATCCTTGTATTTGCCGTTGATTCTGATTGCCAGGTCGCGGCAAAGCTCAATGTGCTGCTTCTGGTCGTTTCCTACAGGAACAATATCAGTGTCGTAGAGCAGGATGTCTGCAGCCATCAGAACTGGATATGTGAAAAGTCCTGTTGGCGCGGATTCTTTATTCTTGCTCTTGTCTTTGAACTGAGTCATTCTGGACAGTTCTCCTGTATAGGAGTTGCAAGTAAGAACCCAGGACAGTTCAGAGTGTCCGGAAACGTCGGACTGTACGAAAACGATGGATTTTTTAGGATCAATACCTACTGCAAGGTAAAGAGCTGCCACATCTAAAATGTGTTCTCTCAGTGCTTTTGGATCCTGAGGAACTGTAATTGCGTGTAAGTCTACGATGCAATAGAGGCATTCGTGATCATCTTGTAATTCCACAAACTGCTTAAGAGCTCCCAAGTAGTTACCGAGGTGGATGTTTCCTGTTGGCTGAACGCCGGAAAAAACTCTCTTCATTGTAAGTTTCCTTCTTTCTTAAATTGCTCTATAATGCTTTTTTCTGCACGTGAAATAGTCATCTGAGAAACGCCCAGCTCTTCGGCGATTGCCGCTTGAGATTTGTTCTCGATGAATCTCATTTTAAAAATATGTCTGTAGGTATCGCTGAACTGACTGAGAACATTGCTTATGATTTCTCTGATTTCAATTCGCTCAAAACCCATATCTTCAAAACCGATGTATTGCTCAAGAGGGCTTTCATCGTTATCGTCATTTGCACCGGCACTTTCCAGAGAAAATGTGCCGTATGCCTTGGAACTTTCCAAAGCCTGCAAAATCTGTTCATGTGTAAAGCCGGTTACTTCTGCAATTTCATCTATGCTTGGCGTTCTGCCAAGTTCTACGCTCAAAGCACTTTTCACATCCTGAACTTTGGAAGCGATTTCTTTGAGCCTTCTTGGAACCTTGAGGCTCCATTGTTTGTCGCGGAAATACTTTTTAATCTCTCCCAGAATAGTTGGTGTAGCAAAACTCTTAAATTCGAAACCCTTTGACGGATCAAAGCGCTCTACTGCCGTAACGAGGGCCAACGCTCCTACCTGGTAAAGGTCGTCGTAATCGACGCCCTTACCGAGATATTTTCTGATCAAGATATCAACCATGTACAGATTTTCTTCTACAATCTGATTTCTGAGTTCAATAGTTGGATTTTCCACGTACAGGTTGAATTGTTCCAAACTCATTGCTACTTTTCCTTTATCATTCTGATGGATTTTTTGCCGCGAGGATTATCGATGAGTTCAACCTTTGTCATCAAAGACTGAATTACGAAAAATCCCAGATTGCCTTCGTTTGGACAATCAAGGCAAGGTTTCTTAGTCTTTTCAATAGTGTGGTCTGAACTAAGGTCGTCTACTGTGATTTCCATACGTCCTTCTTCTACGATACATTCAATCTGACACGCATCAGCGAAAGCGTCTGAACCGTGGCAGCTGATATTTTTGCAAGCTTCTGCAACAGCAGTCTTAATGTCTTCGATCTGTTCGATGTTAAAGCCTGCAGTATCTGCAATTGAACCTATGGACAATCTTATCATCGTCATATATTCCGGTTTTCCGGGAATGACAAATTTTAAAGTATCTGCCATTTTAGGCCTCCTTTTGGCGAACTATTTTAATTCTAACTGTTCGCCTTCTTTATTGTCTTCTTTTATATCGTCTTTAGCCAATTCTTTTTCAAGATCCTTGTCACGACCTACCTTTGCAAGAGCTATGATGTTTGCATCTCCTGCAACGCTCATAATCTTAACACCCTGTGTAGCTCGTCCGAGTCTTGAAACTTCCTTAGCTTCCATTCTTATAATAATACCGTCGGAGTTGATGAGCATAATGTCGTCTTCATCGTCAACTACCATTGCACCTACCAGCTCTCCGGTCTTCTTAAACTTAGCCTTATCGTAAGTCAATACGCCCTTGCCGCCGCGAACCTGAGTCTTGTATTCTTCAACCTTGGTTCTCTTACCGAAGCCCTTCTGTGTTACAACCAGAAGTTCCTGACCCGGTTCAACAAGTTCCATTGCAACTACTTCATCATCGCCTTCCAGTTTGATTGCACGAACACCTCCGGCGATTCTGCCCATTGGACGTACATCTTCTTCAGAGAATGCAATGCATTTACCGTGTTTAGTTACGATGATAACCTTGTTCTTACCTGTAGTCTGCTTGATTCCGATGAGTTCATCGTCATCCTTCAGATTCATGGCAATGAGTCCGGTCTTTCGGTTTGTATCAAAGTTTGCTAAGGATGTTTTCTTAATTGTACCGTTCTTTGTAACGGCAATTAAGAATTTATCTTCTGCAAATTCCTTGATTGGAATTACTGCTGTTATTCTTTCTCTCTGGAGCAGATTCAGGAAGTTAACTGCAGGTGTTCCCTTTGCTGTTCTTGTTGCTTCCGGAATTTCGTAAGCTTTGAGTCTGTGGGCCTTACCTGTGTTAGTGAAGAACATCAGGTAATCGTGAGTTGAAGTCATAATCATATTCTTTACAAAGTCGTTTTCACGAGTTGTAATTCCTGTAATGCCTTTTCCCCCACGGCGCTGTGCTCTGTATGTGTCTACAGGAACTCTCTTGATATATCCAAGATGAGTTAATGTTACACAAACCTTTTCTTCTTCGATTAAGTCTTCTTCTTCCAGTTCTTCAGCATCAGCCTTAATTTTAGTTTTTCTCTTATCTCCCCACTTGCCTTTGATTTCAAGAAGTTCGTCTTTGATTACGCCCATTAACTTCTTTTCATCAGCAAGAAGTTCTGCATAATAAGCAATTTTCTTGAGGAGTTCTTCGTATTCGTTCTGAATCTTTTCTTTTTCCAGTCCTTGTAATCTACGCAGCTGCATATCTAAAATTGCCTGTGCCTGGATTTCGGAAAGCTGGAATCTATCCATCAGTTTTTCTTTAGCATCGTTATAGCTGCTTCTGATAATTTTGATAATTTCATCAATATTATCAAGTGCGATGAGGTAACCTTCTAAAATATGAGCTCTCGCTTCAGCTTTTTTCTTGTCGTAGATAGTTCTTCTTGTTACGACTTCTTTCTGGTGCTTCAGATATTCTATAATAATTTCTCTTAGATTGAGAACTTTAGGTCTTCCATCAACAAGAGCCAGCATAATCATAGAAATGCTGTCCTGCATCTGAGTATGCTTATAAAGTCTGTTGAGGATTATATTTGCATTGGCATCACGCTTAAGTTCGATGACGATACGCATACCTTTACGGTTAGATTCGTCACGAAGGTCTGTGATACCTTCAATTTTCTTATCATTTACCAGTTCGGCAATCTTTTCGATGAGTCTCGCCTTATTAACCTGATAAGGAATTTCTGTAACAACTATCTGCTGCTTACCGCGTGCTGCTTCTTCGATTGTTGTTACGGCTCTTACAATTGCCTTACCCTGACCTGTACGATAAGCTTCTCTCATCGGACCTTTGCCCATGATCATAGCGCCTGTAGGGAAGTCAGGTCCCTTAACAATTTTGATTAAATCTTCAACTGTTGATTCAGGTTCATCAATTAATTTAACACAGGCATCAATTACTTCTCCAAGATTGTGCGGAGGAATTGAAGTTGCCATACCTACGGCTATACCGTTGGAACCGTTAACCAAAAGGTTAGGAATTCTTGCAGGAAGAACAACAGGTTCTTTTTCTTCGCCGTCGAAGTTTGGCATAAAGTCAACTGTGTCTTTGTCTAAATCTCTCAGCATCTGCAGAGCAAGAGGAGTCATTCTTGCTTCTGTATAACGCATTGCCGCAGCACCGTCGCCGTCAACGGAACCAAAGTTACCGTGACCATCAACCAGAGGGTAATGTGTGTTAAATGGCTGAGCAAGTCTTACCATAGCGTCGTAAATTGAAGAGTCACCATGAGGGTGATACTTACCCATTACTTCACCGACGATACGGGCAGACTTCTTATGAGGCTTGTCCGGAGTAACTCCGAGGCCATCCATACCGTAAAGAATTCTTCTGTGAACCGGCTTCAGACCGTCTCTTACATCAGGAAGGGCACGGCCTACGATAACGCTCATAGCGTAGTCGATATAAGAGTTTTGCATTTCATCGTTGATTTCGTGCTGAATCAACTTTTGATCTTCTAAAAATGTCGCCATCTTAAATTAGCCCTCCTTCCTTAAATATCAAGTGTCGCATAAACTGCGTTTTCTTCGATAAATTTCTTTCTAGGTGGTACCTTGTCTCCCATAAGAATGGAGAAAGTCTGGTCAGCGGCAGCGGAGTCTTCAATGGTAATCTGAATAAGAGTTCTGTGTTCGTAGTCCATTGTAGTGTCCCAAAGCTGTTCTGCGTCCATTTCACCAAGACCTTTGTAACGCTGAATGTCAGCTTTACCAGGCTTTTCTTCCAGCTTTTTCATCAACTTGACCTGTTCATCTTCACTGTAAGTGTAGTAAACATCCTTGCCCTTCTTTACCTGATAAAGAGGTGGCTGTGCAGCATAAACATAACCGCCTTCGATGAGAGGTCTCATAAATCTGTAGAAGAATGTTAGAAGCAGTGTTCTGATATGAGCACCGTCAACGTCAGCATCGGTCATAATGATGATTTTGTGGTATCTCAGCTTTTCAATGTTAAAATCGTCACCGATTCCGCAGCCGAAAGCTGTAATCATATTTTTAATTTCGTCTGAACTTAAAATTCTGTCCAGTCTTGCTTTTTCTACGTTAAGAATTTTACCTCTTAATGGAAGAATTGCCTGACGTTTTCTGTCTCTGCCGTCCTTGGCACTGCCGCCGGCGGAGTCCCCTTCGACTAAGAAGATTTCGCAGTTTGAAGGTTCCTTATCAGAGCAGTCAGCAAGTTTACCCGGCATAGAGAATTTCTCGAGAGCACCGCTTCTTCTTACTGTTTCTCTTGCTTTTCTTGCAGCTTCTCTTGCACGGGCAGCTTTTTGACATTTTTCGAGAATTGTCTTTGCCTGAGCTGGATTTTCTTCAAGGAAAGCAAGTAAGTTTTCATTTGTTGCCTTTTCAACGAAACCTCTCATTTCAGGATTACCCAGCTTGCCCTTAGTCTGACCTTCAAACTGAGGCTCGGATAATTTTACTGAAACGATGGCTGTTAAACCTTCTCTTACGTCATCACCACTGAGAGGAGCATCATTATCCTTGAGAATTTTAGCCTTTTTACCATAATCATTGAAAATTCTGGTAAGAGCACTCTTAAATCCGACGATATGTGTACCGCCGTCCACTGTATTAATATTATTGGCGTATCCTAAAACGAGTTCACTATAACTATCGGTATATTGCATTGCGACTTCTACTTCGCAATTTGGTTTTTTAACTTCAAAGTATATGATATCCTGATGAATCGCAGTTTTACTTTCATTCTGGAATTTTACATATTCTTTGATACCACCTTCATAATAGAAGGTTTCTTCTTTCTTTTGTCCTTCTCTCTCGTCTTTAAATACAATTTTGATTCCTTTATTAAGGAAGGCCATTTCTCTCAGTCTGTGCTGGAGTGTATTATAGTCGAAAACTGTTGTCTCAAAAATTTCAGGGTCAGGCCAGAAAGATGTTTTTGATCCTGTTTTTCTAGTGTTTCCTATTTCTTCTAATTTTGTAACAGTTTTGCCTCTTTCATAACACTGTTTATATATTTTGCCGTTTCTTTTAACTTCGACTTCCATGTGTGTGGAAAGAGCATTAACTACAGATGCACCTACACCGTGAAGACCTCCGGAAACTTTGTATCCGCCGCCGCCGAATTTACCGCCGGCATGGAGAACTGTATGAATAACTTCCACAGCAGGAATACCAAGTTTTGGATGCTTATCCACAGGCATACCTCTGCCATCATCTTCAACTGTAATGGAATTATCCGCATTAATTGTTACGTTGATAGTTTTACAGAAGCCTGCCAACGCTTCATCCACAGAGTTATCCACAACTTCATAAACAAGATGATGAAGTCCGCGTGCACCGGTACTACCGATATACATACCGGGTCTCTTTCTTACGGCTTCAAGACCTTCTAAGACTTGTATCTGGGCAGCATCATACTGACCACTTGTCTTTTTTTCTAAACTCATTTAATCACCTATTTTTCTGTTAATATTTAGTAAAAATCCACAAAAATATGGATATATCATTATAGCATAAAAACGTCAAAATTACTATATTTTTTATTATTTTTGAAATTTTTTATTAAATTTTATTTTTATACGTCTTAAATCTAAAATTTTACATTAAAAAAGCCTTAATTTACATTAGATATATATCTATAAATTAAAGCTTTATTTTACCATTTTCGACAGTATATATTTTTCCTTTTGAAATTACTTCTCTGAGACTGTCTGTTATTTCAGTTGTAGTTATAAAAAGTTGAATATCCGATAGAGATTTTATTAAAAATTCCTGTCTTGTTGCATCCAGTTCTGACATTACATCATCAAGTAAAAGAATAGCACTTTCGCCGGTTTCTTCTTTAATTAAATTAAGCTCTGCCAATTTAAGCGAAAGAGCTGCTGTTCGCTGCTGTCCTTGTGAACCGAAACTTCTTACATTTATTTCATTTATATAAAATTCTATATCGTCTCTATGTGGACCTTTTGTAGTTGTGCGAAGTCTTAAATCATTTTGACGGGATTCTTTTAAAATATCAAATACTTTTTCTTCAAGTTTTTCCTGATTTTTTATATTAGGACTATATTCTATTTTTAAATTTTCTTTTCCATTTGTTATATTAGAATGAATTTTATTACTTATTATATTGATTTTTTTTATAAAATCCTCTCTCATTGAAATTATAGCTGCACCATATTTAGCCAACTGCATATCCCATATATCAAGAATTGAAGGTTCTATATTATACTCTTTTAAATAAGTGTTTCTTTGATTTAAAACTTTTTTATAATTGGATAGGGCATCATAATATGAAGGTCTGAGAGTACACAATTCTTTATCTATAAATTTTCGCCGCTTTTCCGGTTCATCTTTTACTATTTTGAGATCTTCAGGCGAAAAAATAACAATATATATATTTTCAAGAAGCTCAGAAGTTTTTGAAATATTAACTCCATTTACTTTAATTGATTTACCTAAGTCCTTTTTTAGAGTAATTTCAACATCTACAGGAAATAATTCTTTTTCTCCTTTTACCTTCACTTTAAAGAAATCTTTATCAAATCCTATCATTTCATTATCACGGGATGTTCTGAAAGATTTTCCTATGGAAGATAAATAGATGCCCTCGAGAAGATTAGTCTTCCCTTGGGCATTATTTCCTATAATGAAGTTTACATTCTCATTAAATTCGAGATGAAGATCATCATAATTTCTGAAATTTTTAAGTTCTATTTCTTTTATATACATTATTTATTGACCTAATCTTACAGGTAAAATTAAATATTCGAAGTAGTTGCCCATAATAGGTTTAACCAGACAAGGGCTTACATTTGTATTAAATAATAATGTAATTTCTTCGTCATCAACAACTTTTAAAACATCAATTAGATATTTAGAGTTAAATCCAATTGTTAAATCATTTCCTTCTTTAGTAACAATAACTGTTTCTTTTACATTTCCTTCTTCGGATTTTGATGTAATTTCAATAGTAGAATCTTTAATATCTAATTTAACAAGATTATTCTTTCCTACTTTTGCAAGAAGTGAAGCTCTTTCTACACTATTTAAGAAGTCACTTTTATTAAGAACAACTTTACAAGCACTGTCTTGAGGAATAATTCTCTTATAGTTCATAAATTCTCCTTCAAGAAGTCTTAAAACAACTTTTGTATCTTCTAATACAAATACAGCTTTCTTTTTGCTTAATAAAAGTGTTACATCTTCATTATCAATTTCGGATTCAGAAATAATTCTGCTTATTTCATTTAGAATCTTTGCAGGAATGATGATGTTTTCTTTCTTTTTATTCTTCATCATTTCTCTTGAAATAGCCATTCTGAAACCGTCAATAGCTATCATATTAAGACTTTCTTCTTCCATTTCAATAAGAACGCCGGTAATAACACCTTTGTTTTCATCAATACTTGCTGCAAAAGAAGTCTTTTTAATCATATCTTTTAATATTTCTTTATTGAATAAGATAGTTTCCTGATTATCTTCTGTAGGATTTATATTTGGAAATTCATCTGCTGCAAGTCCTATAATATTAAATTCAGAATTTGAGCATTTAATATTAACTTTTCCGTTTTCTTCTTCTATAGTTATTTTTTCATCCGGTAATTTTCTTACGATATCACCAAACAATTTTGAAAGTACAACAATTGAACCTTCTTTAGCATCTGAAACCTGGATTTTCTTTTCAATGCTAAGATCAAGATCTGATGCTGACATTGTTAATATACCGTTTGCGTCTACCTTTAAAAGAATTCCTTTTAAAATAGGAATAGTTGTTCTAGCTGTTACTGCTTTTGAAACTATATTTAAAGCTTTTGCTAATGTATTTTGATTACATGAAAATTTCATAAATAACCTCCGCCAATTTATTATATTTATATTATTTGGTAGTAATAGTAGTAGTAGGGGCTGTGGATTCTGTGGAAAACTTGGTCAATTCCACTGAAATCAGTACTCACAGCTTGTTAATAACCCTGTGGATAACTGGTAAATAAAATTATAATAACTTTAATAACTTTTGGATAAGTTTTATTCTCTTATTTCATCCATTATTTTGTTAATAATTTCTTTTAAATTTTTATCTAATTTAAGGTCATCATCAATTTTATTACATGCGTGTAAAACTGTTGTATAATGTTTACCTCCAAATACTTGTCCTATTTTAGGTAAAGAATAATCTGTCATTTCTCTTGTTATGTACATAGCAATTTGTCTAGGGTAAGCAATGTTGGCATTTCTTTTTGATGATTCCATATCAGTCATTTTTATACCATATTGTTTACATACTGCTTTTTTTATTTTTTCAGGAGTTACAACAGTTTCGCTTCCACTTAAAATATCGGTTAAAATCTTTCTTGCAAAAGCTTTATCAGGTTTTTCGTGCATTAATTTTGAAAATGTTATTACCCTTGTTAATGCACCTTCGAGTTCTCTTATATTATCCTTTATATTTTCAGCAATCAGGCATATAACATCATAAAATTCAGGATTTTCATCTAAATCTATATCACCTTCAGCTTTTTTTGATAAAATTGCTACTCTTGTTTCGTAGTCGGGTGGTTGAATATCAGCTATTAAGTTCCATTGGAATCTTGAACGAAGTCTTTCTTCAAGATTTACAAGTTTGTTTGGAGCTCTGTCACTGGAAATGATTATTTGTTTGTTTGAATTGTAAAGCGAATTGAAAGTGTGGAAAAATTCTTCCTGAGTACTGTCTTTTCCTTCAAGAAACTGAATATCGTCAATTAGAAGTACATCTACTTTTCTGTATTTTGATTTAAATTCGTTCTGTTTGTTTTCTTTTAAAGCTTTAATAAGCTCGTTAGTGAACATTTCAGAAGAAACATAAAGAACATTAAGTTCCGGATTGTTTTCCAAAAGATAAATTCCAATTGCGTGCATCAAATGAGTCTTACCAAGTCCTGATCCGCCATATATAAATAGAGGATTGTAGGATTCAGACGGTGACTCTGCAACTGCCAGGGCTGCTGCATGAGCGTATTTGTTACTCTTGCCGATGACGAAATTTTGGAAGTTATAATTAGGATTGAAAATCTTTTCTCTGTTGAAGGTTTTCTTTTTAGGTTTTATTTTTGCTTCTTCCTGTTTAAATTCTTCTGAAGAATATTGATCAGAACCTTTTATAACTACACGATAATCTTCATTCAAGACATTTCTGAATGAATTTTCTAAAACTGTCATGTAGCGATTTTTTAAAGTTGAAATTGCAAAATCGCATCTTCTGTCTGTAGAATCTATTTCAAGATACACTATATTTAATTCTTTGTCTATTTTTCTCATCTTAAGAAGTGAAAACCAAGCATCATAGCTTGGACCCGGAATAGAATCTTTCACTTTTAAGAGAACTTCTGACCAAATTTTATTATTACCCATAAAATATTGACTCTCTTCTTAAAATTTTTTTGTATATATATTGTAAAATAAAAGTTATCCACAAGCAAGTGTGAATTGTTTTTTATTGAAAAATAATATATTTAACAAACTTATCCACAGCCTGTGGATAAAGTTATGCATAAGTCAAAAGATTATTGACATTTGAACATTTTCCTATTATAATATCATAGCGTATGTGCATAATTGGAATTTAGATTTGCACGAGAAAGATTTATATTCAGAAAGGAGTCTTCAAAAATGAAAAGAACTTACCAGCCAAAAAAGAGACAGAGAATGAAAGAACACGGTTTCAGAAAGAGAATGGCAACTAAGAACGGTAGAAACGTTCTGAAGAGAAGAAGAGCTAGAGGTAGAAAGAAACTGACTGCTTAATTCTTAGAAAAGGTCAAAAATTATGCTAAAAAAGAATGTTTTGAGGAAAAACAGTGATTTTTCCGGTATTTATAAGAGAGGCAAGTCAATAGGAGACAGATATGTAGTTCTATTTTATCGTGCCAATAAGCTCGGATACAACAGAACAGGGTTTTTAGCGAGCAAAAAAGTCGGAAATAGTGTTAAAAGAAACAGGGCGAAGAGATTAATGAAAGAAAGCTATAGGGCAATTAGTTACAAATTACCTGAAGGTTATGATTTTATAATAATAGCCAGAAACACTATAGACGGCAAGAAATGTCAGGATGTACAGAGATCTCTGTACAATGCATTTAAAAGAACCGGAGTAATGAAGTAATATGAAATTTATAAGCCGAATTGTAAAAAAAATCATGATTCTTTTTATCAGATTTTATCAATTGTGCATTTCGCCTTATTTTCCTGCGACTTGCCGGTTCACACCTACCTGCTCCACCTATTTTATTCAAGCTTTAGAAAAATATGGAGTTTTTAAAGGTAGTTACTTAGGAATTAAACGTATTTTAAAGTGTCATCCGTGGCATGAAGGCGGATATGACCCTTTAAAATGATGGAGGAAATTAATGAGAATTATCGCAGTACCTTTAGGGTATTTACTAACTTGGCTCTATGATTTCGTTGGCAGCTATGGTCTATCATTGATTATCTTCACAGTAGCAATTAAGCTTGCAATGTATCCTTTATATTCTAAGCAGATTAAGTCAACTGTGGGAATGACAAAAATGCAGCCTAAGGTTCAGGAAATACAGCAGAAGTATAGAAATGACCAGGCTATGATGAACGAAAAGTTACAGGAGCTTTACAAGCAGGAAGGTTTCAGCATGTATGGCGGATGTCTTCCTATGATTATTCAGATGGTAATTATCATGGGTCTGTTCTCATTATTGAGAAACCCAATGAGTTACATTGAATCTGAACAGATGTTACTGGCTATCCACGAATCCTTCTTATGGATTCCTGACTTGGCTCAGCCTGATAAGTGGATTCTTCCAATCGTTTCAGGTGTAGCAACATTTATTGCGTTTGCTTTCTCACAGACAAGCCAGCCTGGAGGAAATGCTGCTCAAATGAAGATGATGACTAACATGATGAAATATTTCTTCCCTGTTATGATTCTCCTCATGGCAAGAAGCTATCCGGCAGGTTTAGCTATTTACTGGGCAGGAAGCCAGGTTGTACAGATCTTCTATAACATCAGATTTAAGAAGTTAAAGAAGAAATTAATGAACCCAACAAAGACTAAAAAGAAGCCAGTTAAAGCATAAGTGCATTATTGGAGGAAAACAAAAACATGGCAATGGATTATTCAGAAAAGTGGGGGACAGATGTTGATACAGCTGTTCAGTTAGCACTTGCTGACCTGAAACTCACAATTGATGAAGTCGATGTTACTGTTTTGGAAGAGCCTTCAAGAGGATTTTTCGGTATCGGTTCTAAACTCGCATTAGTAAGAGTTGAAAAGAAAAAGACACCGGAAGTAGTTGTTTCTGAAATTAAAGAAGAAAAGGTTGCCGAAAAACCTGAAAAGGCACAAACTGAAAAAGCAGTAGCACCTAAAAAAGAAAAAAACAATAGAGATAAGAAAAATAAGAAGCACGCTAATACAGAAACTCCAAAGGAAAAGGTTGAAGTAAAACCTGTTATCGAAAGAGTTGCTGAAGAAAATTTAGTTGCTTTAGAAAATCATATAGCTATTGATTTCTTAAAAGAAGTTACAGCCGATATGGGTCTGGAACTTGAAATCACTGCAAAAGCCGGAGAAGAATCCCTCTATATTAATATTCAGGGTAAAGATTCCGGAACTATTATCGGCAAAAGAGGTCAGACACTCGATGCCATTCAGTATTTAACAAGCCTTGTTGTAAACAAAGAAAATGAACAATACACAAGAGTTGTTGTTGATGCTGAAAACTACAGAGCAAAAAGAGAAAAGACTCTGGAAGCGTTAGCACAGAGACTTGCATCTAAAGTTGCAAAGACAAAGAGAAGTGTTAAGCTTGAACCAATGAATCCTTACGAAAGAAAGGTTATTCATGCTACACTTCAGAACCACCCACAAGTGGTAACAAGAAGCGAGGGACAGGACCCATACAGAAGGGTTGTCATTGAGCTTAAGTAGGGTATAAAGAGCTGTCCGAAAAGACAGCTCTTTTTTGAACTTTTTGCTGTAATTTATAAGGAGAATGTAACTATGAGAGAAGATACAATTGCTGCAATTGCAACTGCCACCGGAGAAGGTGGAATTGGAATTGTCAGAATAAGTGGGGAAGATTCCTTAAATATTTTAAATAAGATTTTTTGCCCTGTATCAGGAAAAATTAATAATCGTGTTTTGTCTTATGGTCACATTATAGATCCTGACAATGACAAAACAGTGGATGAGGTTATGTCTGTATTTATGAAGGGACCTCATTCTTATACTGCAGAAGACGTGGTTGAAATTCAGTGCCATGGAAGTGTTGTTTCGCTTCGCAAAATTCTTGCACTGACATTAAAACACGGAGCCCGTCTTGCAGAAAGAGGAGAATTTACTAAAAGAGCCTTTTTGAACGGAAGATTGGATTTATCGCAGGCCGAAGCTGTAATAGATTTAATAAAAGCTAAATCCGATAAGACTTTTGATATTGCATTATCACAACTGGAGGGAGCTTTCTCTTCAAAAATCAAAGAAATAAGAGCCGATTTAGTGGATATTCTTGTAAATCTAACTGTTAATATTGATTATCCGGATGAAGATATTGAAGAAATGACATACGAGAAGCTTGAAGAAGGTCTTCGTCTGGTTAATAATAAAATAGAAGGATTACTTAGCACTGCAGATACAGGAAGAATTATAAATGAAGGCCTTAAGGTATCCATCGTTGGAAAACCTAATGTAGGTAAATCATCTTTAATGAATGCTCTTATGGGAGAAAACAGGGCGATAGTTACTGATATTCCCGGTACTACAAGAGATACAATTGAAGAAAGTATAACAATCCGAGATATTCCTATTATTCTTACTGATACAGCCGGTATTCATGAAACCGATGATGTAATTGAACAAATCGGCATTGAAAAGAGTAAAGAATCTTTTAACAAGGCAGATTTAGTAATTTTTATGCTTGATGCTTCAAGTCAACTTACTCAGGAAGATTACGAAATATTAAATCATATTGGAGAACGTAAAGCAATCGTTCTTCTTAACAAGACCGACATCGGTAAAAATATTGATGAAACAGAAATAAAGAATGTGCTGAATGATGCTTTTATAATTGAAACTGCAGTTAGAGAGGGCATTGGTATTTCAGCCCTTGCTGATATTATTGAAAATATGGTTTACGGCGGTGAAGTGAGCCAGAAGAGCAGCCTTCTTGTAACAAATGTGCGTCATAAAAATATTCTCGAGGAATCAAATCAATCTATCATTGATGCACTTGATTTAATTGCTGCATGGCAGCCACTTGAATTTATTGAAATTGATGTAAACAGATGTTACGAACTTCTTGGTGAAATTATCGGCGAAACGGCGGCAGACGATATAATCGAAAAAGTATTTGAAAGATTCTGCTTAGGTAAATAAGCCGGAAAGGATTATATATAATGGAAAGAATTTTTATGGGAGAATATGATGTTATAGTTGTAGGTGCAGGTCACGCCGGATGTGAAGCTGCTCTTGCTGCTGCCAGAATGGGCAAGAAAACTCTCATGTTCTCTATGAATCTCGAAGCAGTAGCTATGATGCCTTGCAACCCTTCAATAGGAGGTACAGGTAAAGGTCATCTGGTAAGAGAAATAGATGCTCTTGGTGGGGAAATGGGTCTCAACATTGACAAGACTTTCCTTCAGAGCAAAATGCTCAACACAGCTAAGGGTCCTGCTGTTCACTCTTTGCGTGCACAGGCCGACAAGAATCGCTACCACGTAGAGATGAAGAAGACAATTGAACAAACTCCTAATTTAGATATGCGCCAAGGTGAAGTTACTGACTTAATTGTGGAAGATGGCAAAGTTTGCGGTGTTGAAACTCAGACAGGAACATATTTCACAGCTAAGGCTGTAATTCTTGCAACTGGAACTTTCCTGGCAGGAAAAATATTTATTGGAAGCAGTGTTTTTGAAAGCGGACCAAATGGTCTTGCTCCATCAAACCTTTTGGCAGAAAACCTTAAAAAACACGGTATGAAACTTCGTCGTTTCAAAACAGGTACCCCTGCAAGATGTCTTGGAAGCAGTCTTGACTATTCCAAGATGATTGAGCAAAAGGGAGATGAAAAAAAAGTTCCTTTTTCATTCCTTAATGATGAAGTAGGAGAAAACAAAATTTCCTGTTGGCTTACATATACTAATGAAGAAACTCATAAAGTTATCAGAGCAAATTTCCATCGTTCTGCACTTTTTGGAGGCCAGATTGAAGGTATAGGTCCAAGATATTGTCCATCCATCGAAGATAAGATTAACAGATTTGCAGACAAGGAAAGACATCAAACTTTTATTGAGCCGGAAGGTTTAGATACAGACGAAATGTATATTCAAGGTATGTCTTCAAGTTTGCCTGAAGATGTACAGGTGGCATTTTATAAGACAATTCCCGGTCTGGAGAATTTGAGAATTACAAGACCGGCTTATGCTATTGAATACGACTGTATAGATCCGCAAGATTTGAAATTAAATCTTGAAAACAGACACATCGAAAACCTTTTCTGTGCCGGACAATTTAACGGAAGTTCCGGTTATGAAGAAGCGGCAGCACAGGGCTTAATGGCCGGAATTAACGCTGTTTTGAAAATTTCGGGCAAAAATCCGCTGGTTCTTGGAAGAAACGAGGCTTATATTGGCGTTCTAATCGACGATTTGGTGACTAAAGGTACTAATGAACCTTACAGAATAATGACGTCCAGAGCCGAATATAGACTGGTTCTGAGGCAGGACAACGCAGATTTGCGTTTGACAGAGAAAGGATACCAGGTTGGACTGGCTACAGAAGAGCGTTACCAGCGTTATTTACAGAAAAAAGAGAATGTGGCAAAAGAAATGACTCGTATGGAAGAAAAGTCTTTTGCTCCATCTGAAGTAAACTCATTTTTGGAAGCCCACGGAACCTCACCTGTTCAGGGTCGAATTTCAATGGCTGAATTATTGAAGAGACCACAGATTACTTATGAAGATTTGGCTGAAATAGATGATGAAACAAGACCTGATTTATCTTATCACGAAGTGACTCAATTGGAAGTTCAGGTAAAGTATGAAGGCTATATCAATAAACAGCTTTCTCAGATTGAGCGTTTCAAGAAATTGGAAGACAGAAAGTTGAGCCAGGATATTGATTATTCATCTATTGAAGGTCTTAGAATTGAGGCTGCTCAGAAACTTAATCAGATTAAGCCTGAGTCAATGGGACAGGCTTCAAGAATTTCCGGAGTATCTCCGGCAGACATTAACGTGCTCCTGGTATATTTAGAAAAGAAGAGAAGAGGCAAATAGTGAAACAATTAATCGACTATTTAGAAAAAAATAATATTTCTTTCGACGATGAAACTGTTGCAAAGTTTGAAGGATATCGCAGCAGAATTCTGGAACTTAATGAACACATCAATTTGACGGCAATTAAAGATCCGGAAGAGTTTACATTGAAGCATTTTGTTGACTCAATAACTTGCTATAACATACCTGAATATCAGGACGCAGATAGAATTCTGGATTTAGGCACAGGTGCCGGATTCCCGGGAGTGCCGCTTGCAATTCTTTCTCCTGAAAAAGAATTTGTGCTTGTTGATTCTCTTAATAAGCGTCTTAAGATTATTATGCAGCTTTGTGACGAACTTGGTATTAAAAATGTAACTACGGTTCACGGCAGAGCAGAAGATTTGGCCAAGCAGGAAATTCATCGCGAAAAGTACGATATGTGTATCTCCAGAGCAGTTGCTAATCTCAACGTCCTCAGCGAGTATTGTCTGCCTTTTGTAAAGGTTGGCGGATATATGGCTGCTTACAAAGGAGCCGATGCACAAAACGAAGTGGACGATGCAAAAAAAGCAATGAAAATTCTCGGTGCTGTAGACTACAGATTACATGATGCCTCCATTGGAGACAGCGGCAGAGACCATCAAATTCTGCTGGTAAAAAAAGGAAATAAGACGCCGTCGAAATATCCTCGAAAAGCTGGAACACCCGTGAAAGAGCCCCTAAAGTAAAACTTTTAGGGGTTTTTTAGTGACAATAATTTTTCATATCACCTCCGGGAAATGTTATGATTTTTGCAAAGGGGGAAACCAGATGGATAAGTTTAAAATGAGTATCAGGGGGTTTATGGGGGAAACTGAACCTTCTGCCAAAATTTCAGAAATTCCGCTATCTCAGATTGAGGCTAATTCGGAACAGCCAAGAAAAAATTTTGATGACCTGTCATTGGCAGAATTGACTGCATCCGTCAAAGAGTACGGAATTCTGCAGCCTATAATTTTGTCCAGAGAAGGTGAAAGATATATAATTATTGCAGGTGAAAGAAGGTACAGAGCGGCCACGCTGGCAGGGCTTGAGAAAATACCTGCAATAATTAAAAATCTTGAAAACAAGGAGGCTGCTTTAATTGCCCTTGTAGAGAATGTTCAAAGGGAGGATTTGAATTATCTTGAAGAAGCCAGGGCATATAAAAAACTTATGGATGATTTCAATCTGACGCAAAGTGAGATTGCTGAAAAGGTGAGTAAGCAACAATCAACCATTTCCAACAAAATCAGATTGCTATCCTTGCCTGAGGATCTCCAGGAACAGCTTATTAATAATAGGTTGACAGAGAGACACGCAAGAGCACTTTTGAAAATTAAAGATGATGCTACTCGTCAAAAGGTAATCAATCGTGTTATTAACAACAATCTCAACGTGAAACAGACAGAAAAGTTAATCGAAGAGGTTGCCAAGAAAACAGATGAAGCCGAAAGAAAACGCAGAAAAATTAATTACATAAGCTATAAGATTTACATCAATACTCTTAGAAAAGCATATAATCAAATAAAAGAAATGGAAAATAATGCCAAATTTATTCAAGAGGATAAAGGGGATACTTTAGAAATAAAAATAATTTTACCTAAAAATGATAGATGTTTCACGTGAAACATCTATTTTTTTGTAGCATTATTCATATAAATATTATATAATAATGACATATCTAAAAGAGGAGGATTTATTTTGGGAAAGGCAATAGCAATATTTAATCAAAAAGGCGGAGTAGGAAAAACTACTACAAATATTAACTTGGCAGCTTGTTTAGCTATGAGAGGGAAGAAAGTTCTTATCCTTGACATAGACCCACAGGGCAATACAACAAGCGGTATTGGGGTGTCAAAGAAAACTTTAGAAAACACAATTTATAATATTTTGGTTGATGAAAATTTTGACCCATCCGATGCTATTATAAATACATCTGTAGAAAACCTGGATTTGATTCCGGCAAGTGTTGACTTAGCTGGCGCAGAGGTTGAACTGGTACAGATTGAAGGAAGAGAAAGAGCGCTGAAAAACGGACTGGATAAAATAAAAGATCAGTACGATTACATTTTCATCGATTGCCCTCCTTCATTAGGCTTACTTACAATTAATTCCCTTGCAGCTGTAGACAGCGTACTTATTCCTATTCAATGTGAATTCTATGCATTGGAAGGAGTTAGTCAGCTTGTAAGCACAATTGATTTGGTTAAGAAAAGTTTAAATCCGGGTCTGGAAGTTCAGGGCGTAATTTTGAGTATGTTCGATGGCAGAACTAACTTATCAGCCCAGGTTGTACAGGAAGTTAAGAGATATTTCGGAGGTAAAGTATATTCCACTGTTATCCCTAGAAACGTAAGACTGGCAGAAGCACCAAGTTTTGGTTTACCTATTACAGAGTACGATCCGAAATCTAAGGGAGCAGAAGCTTATATGGATTTTGCTGAAGAATTCCTTGATTTAGAGGAGGAGTAACATGGCTGCAGTAAAAAAAGGCGGACTGGGAAGAGGTCTCGATGCTCTGTTCGCAGATGTGCCTGTAAAGGAACCGGAGATAGAAAAACCTTCCGTTGCGCGCAAAGCAGCAGCTCCGGAAGATGAAAAAGACAGGGTAAAGTATATCAAAATCCATGATATTATGCCTAATGCCAATCAGCCAAGAAAAACCTTCAATGAAGAAAAAATTGAAGAATTGGCTGCTTCAATTAAAGAACATGGAATTATACAGCCTATCGTAGTACGTAAGAAAAGCAAAGGCTATGAAATTGTTGCCGGCGAAAGAAGATGGCGAGCAGCAATGAAGGCTGAACTTAAGCAAGTCCCTTGCTTGATCAGAGAATTGGATGATGAGCAAAATATGCTCATTGCCATCATTGAAAACATGCAGAGAGAAGACCTGAACCCTATCGAAGAAGCAGAAGGTCTTCACCAAATGATTGAAACTTTTGGGATGACACAGGAACAGGTTTCCAAGAGCGTGGGCAAAAGCAGGCCTTACATAACCAACTCTCTGAGACTTCTGAAACTGCCTGAGTATATAAGAGGAAGTATTGCAGAAGGTAAGCTTTCAGCAGGGCATGGAAGAACTCTTATTACATTAACTGATGAAGAAGCAAGAAAAAAGCTTTGGAACAAAATTTTAGAGGAAGGTCTTTCTGTTCGCGAAACGGAGAAACTGGCTTCAACGGAAGCTAAACCTAAAAAGAAAACTCCGCTTAAGAAGAAAAAGAATCCTGATGTGGCAAGAGTAGAAGAAGAACTTAAGGAAGTACTGGGTACAAAAGTTACTATCAACAACAAAGGTAATAAAGGTTCTATTGAGATAGAATACTATTCAAAAGATGAACTTGAAAGATTGCTGGAAATGTTGAAAACACTGGCGTAAAGGAGTGTGTTTCACATGAAACTTTTAATATTGATAATGACCGTATGGAACATCATTACTTTTTTAATGATGGGATTGGATAAGATGAAAGCTAAAGCTGACAGAAGAAGAATCAGTGAAAAAACTCTTCTCATGAGTGCTTTTGTTATGGGCGGAATCGGTATTGCAGTGGGAGCTGCAGTGTTCCATCACAAGACAAGAAAACTCGTTTTTAAGATAGGAATACCTTTGGCATTGATAGCTAATGCCGCAGTAATATACGGATTGATTTATTTTAATATTGTTTAGGAGGAACGACCCCTTTGAAAGGGGTCGTTGTGTTTCTATGGACATCAGAGAACTAGAAAAACTGATAAAAAAGGTTGCGGAAGAATTAATCGCGATAGGAATTCCTGTTTCAAGAAATATAGAAAAAATAACGATTAATGGAAGAGCAAGAAAAAGGTTAGGAGCATGCCACCGCCGCAAATCCATGACAGGAAGATACTATTACACTATTGAAATCTCCAAGTATGCACTAAATTGTGAAGAAAAGCAGCTTCGCAGTATAATTGCGCATGAATTGCTCCACACTTGCACAGGGTGTTTTAACCATGGAGAAAAATGGAAGAAAATGGGAGAATTAATTGAGAATAGACTGGGTTATCCCATCAGCCGGACTGTGGATTTTTCTAAACTCGGGCTGAAAGAACCTGCTGCTTCAGAAACAGTAAAATATGTTGTTATCTGCAAGGGATGCGGACAAAAAATTGAAAGAAAAAGAATGTGCAATCTGGTGAAAAATATTGAAAAATACAGGTGTGGCAAATGTGGTGACCTCCTTGAATTACAAGAAAAAAGCACTACATCTAGTAGATGAATTTTTTATTCCTTTATGGTATAATAAACTAATACTCTGCGCACATTTTTGCGGTCAGAATATTATCACAAAATCAACACTAAACAGGGGCAAAAAAATGTTAAAATAACAATGTGTTTTTGCGGCTGTTTTTAAGATTGGAGAAAGTTATGGCTACGTTCCCGATTGAAAATGTAATATCCGCATGTATACCTTTACCTGTATGTATAATAAACAAACAAGGAAAGGTTTTGTGTGCCAGCAATAAGATCAATGAGGTCTTTCTGTATGATCGAATTGTGGATGGTGATTTTTTTACGTTGACAGGCGTGAAGACTTTGGATCTTTATGATGCGGTAGAAACAAAGATTTTTCCTGTTATCGACAGAAATGATAAAAAGTTCAAGTTGGTTGCGCAGTTAGTTGACGAAAGCGAAGATTCAAATCTTGCAGTTTTTTTCAATGATGTAACCGCACTTGAAGATTTAAAGGACAAATATAGAAACGAAAGACTTTGTGTAGCTAAAATAGAAATAGATAATTTTGAAGAGCTTATGGATAATATGCCCGCTGACGAAAGTCTCTCTCTTTCCAATGAAATCGACAAGATTATAAGAAAGTGGGGCGAAAAGTCCAACGCCAGTGTAGTAAGAAACAGCAATGATACTTATATGCTTACATTTGAGTATCAGCACCTTGAAAAGTTAAAAGAATCCAAGTTCGAGCTTCTGGATGAGGTGAGAGACCTTGAGACAAATGCAGATTTTCCTGCCAGCCTGAGTATAGGTGTAGGCGTTGATGGCAAGACTCCAGCTGAAACTGCAGAGCTTGCTTCAGAGGCTCTTCAATTAGCATTAGGCAGAGGCGGTGACCAGGCCGTTGTCAAGCGTGACATGAAGATTGAGTATTTCGGCGGTACATTGCAGACTGTAGAAAAACGTAACAAAGGGAAATCAAGAATGGTTGGTCACGCGCTCAAACAGTTAATCAGCCAGTCAAAAAAGATTTTCGTTATGGGTCACGTTAATCCGGATATGGACTGTTTCGGTGCGGCTTTGGGTGTAGTACGAATTTGTTCCCTTTTTGATAATGATCCGTACATCGTTATAGATAATTATAAAGAGGCCCTGTCTATAGCATTCAAGGCTGCTAAAGACAGTGAAGATTACAAATTTGTTACAAGCGAAAAGGCGCTTTCCCTCGTGGATAAGGACAGTCTGGTTATTGTAGTTGATACTCATAGACCAAACATTGTTCAGTGTCCTGAACTTCTTGAAGTCTGCGACAGAGTTGTGGTTATAGACCATCACAGAAGAGTAGAAGACTTTATTGAAAATCCGATATTGGCTTATGTTGAAACTTATGCATCATCAACATGTGAGCTTGTTACGGAAATCCTGCAGTATGCAACAAATAAGAAATCTCTCACAAAGCTGGAGGCTGAAACTTTGCTTGCAGGTATAACTGTTGACACCAATGGATTTACCGTGAAAGCCGGCGTAAGAACCTTCGAAGCCGCAGCATGGCTGAGAAGACAAGGTGCAGATCCTACGGAAGTAAGCAGATTTTTCCAGGAAGATAAGGAAAGTTATATTATAAAAACAAAGACTCTTGCCGATGCAAGATTTTATGACGAAGGCATAGCTGTTTCCGTATGCGAAACTCCGCATTCGGACGAACAGGTAATTTGTGCACAAGTAGCGAATAATCTGCTGACAGTAAGAGGCGTTAAAGCAAGTTTCGTGGCAGGGATAAACGGTGAAGGCAGAACTGTTGTCAGTGCACGTTCTCTGGGCAGTGTTAATGTTCAGACCATCATGGAAAAATTCAATGGCGGAGGCCATTTGACTACGGCGGCGACTCAAACGGATACACCGCCTGAAGAAATAATAGAACAGATTTTAGACATTATGGAGGTTAAGAGATGATTGTCATTTTAAATAAAGACGTTAAGGGTACAGGCAAAGCAGGAGATGTAGTTAAAGTAAGCGATGGATACGCTAGAAATATGCTGATTCCTCGTGGCATGGCTACAGAAGCTACAGAAGGAAACATCAGAAGCCTTGAAAAACAGAAAAAAATTGCTGCAGATAAGAAGGCTGCAGAAAAAGCTGAAGCCCAGGCACAAGCAGAAAAAATCGGAGAAATTGCAGTTGTAATCAAGACAAAAGCAGGAGACGGCGGTAAGATTTTCGGTTCCATCACTTCTAAGGACATTGCGGATGCTTTAGCAAAGCAGCATAACATCACAGTTGATAAGAAAAAGATTCAACTGGGCAATCCTATCAAGATGACAGGAGAAATGTCAGTTGCAATCAAGTTGTATCCTGAAGTAAATGCTAACCTTAAAGTAGTAGTAGAGGCTGAATAATTATGGAAAGAATTCCTCCACATAATCTGGAAGCAGAACGCTCAGTCCTTGGAGCCTGCATGCTCAGCAAAGACGCTTTGATGGATGTTTCAGAAGAAGTAAAAGCAGAAGACTTTTATAACGAAAGTCACAGAGAAATTTTCAAAGCGATTATGAATCTCTATCGCGATAATGTAGCAGTAGACTTGCTCACCGTTTGCGAAGAACTCAAGAGACAGAAGGCTCTTGATATGGTTGGAGGCAGAGCATATATAGGAAGTCTTACTGCGGGAGTTCCGTCTTTTGCCAACGCCGGAGAATACGCTAAGATTGTAGCTGAAAAAGCTATGACCAGACAGCTTATTCAAGCGGCGGAAGCCATAGCCGCAAAGGGCTACGAAGATAAAGAACCTGCAAGAGATATGACCAATAAGGCAGAAGCTGAAATCTTCCAGATCGCACAGAGAAGACAGAAGAATGATTATGCCAAGATTCAGGATGTTTTGCTTAAAAACATCAAGATGATAGACGAGGCAGAACAAAATAAAGGCGGTGTTGTAGGCCTGCCTACAGGATTCAAATCCTTCGACGAAAAGACTGCCGGTCTGCATAAGTCAGACCTGATTATAGTGGCGGCCCGTCCCGGTATGGGAAAAACCGCTTTTGCTCTCAACATTGCAGCACAAAGCGCAGTGAAGGCTAACGCGTCAGTTCTCATTTTCAGTTTGGAAATGTCTCAGGAACAGCTGGGACAGCGTCTCATTGCAATGCAGGCAAGAGTCGAAGCTGAAAAGTTGAAAAAAGGCGAACTGGACCGCAAAGACTGGGATAGAATACATATGGCTTTGGACGAGCTTAACAAGACAAAGATTGTTATTGATGATACTCCGGGCGTTTCCATTATGGAAATGAGAAACAAGTGCAGACGTCTCAAAGCTGAACAGGGTCTTGATCTTATCGTTGTAGACTATTTGCAGTTAATGACTTATGACGGAAGAGCTGATTCCAGACAACAGGAAGTCAGTGCGTTGTCAAGACATCTTAAGTTACTGGCAAGAGAGATGGACTGCCCTGTTATTGTGCTTTCACAGCTTTCCCGTGCACCTGAACAGAGACAGGACAAGAGACCTATGCTCTCTGACTTGAGAGAATCAGGATCCATCGAACAGGATGCGGATATCGTTATTTTCATTTACAGAGATGATTACTATAATGAAAACACCGAAAAACCGGGAGTTTGTGAAATCCATCTGGCTAAGCACAGAAGCGGTGCTACTGACAGAATTGAACTGACTTGGGTTGCAAGATACACCAAGTTTAGCGATAAAGCGTTATAACTCATATTAACATTGCAGGAGGGAAGTTATGATTACAAAGGAAATGACCGTTTCTGAAGTTTTAGAAATGGGAGACTGCTATGAAAAAGTCTTTGAAAAATATCTGCTGACCTGCGCAGGTTGTCCGGGTGCAGCAATGGAAAATCTTGAACAAGCAGCCAAGGGACACGGAGTGAATCTGGAGAAGCTTCTTGAAGATCTAAACAACGCAAAGTAAGAGGGAAAAATGAGTTTTACCAGAGAAAAGACTAAAGACTTTTACATGCTGACAACAGATGTAGAAAATATTTTTATAAATGAATATATGCCCATAGCTCCAGGCGAATATGTGAAGGTCTATTTGTATGGATTGTTTTACAGTCAGACTGATATGGAATTGACGCATGAACAGATGGCCGGACAACTTAATCTGACTGAAGTTCAGGTTGAAGAAGCATGGGAGTTCTGGAGCCAGCTGGGACTTGTGGTGAAAACACAGAAAGGTATGGACTATGACATCGAGTTCAGACAACTGAGAAGTCTGATGTACGGTTCTCCTGAAGGAGAATCTCAGATTGTTGAAACCAGAGGTGAAGCTCCTGCGTCTGCCGAAAAAACCCAGAGTCTTTATGATGAAGAATTAAAAGATTTGGTCCTGGGAATAGAAGCTCTTCTCGGCAAGACTCTTTCACCAAAGGAAACCCGCGAAATATTTTTCTGGGTTGAAGAGGTTGGGGCTACACTCGATGTAATAAAAGGCGCTGTTGCTTATTGTATTGAAAAAGGCAAAACAGGAATCAATTATATGACGAAAGTCATAGAACAATGGACTTGTGATGGGCTTAAAACAGATGAAGATGTTAAGACACGTTTGGAGGAAGCAGAACAGAGGTATTCCGATTACAAACAAATCCTTCAGACTTTAGGTCTTAACAGAGGCGTGACAAAAGCTGAAAAAGAGATGATAGACAAGTGGTTCGATGAAATGAATTTCAATAGGGAAAGAGTTCTCGAAGCTTGTATCAAAGGTTCTTTTATATCCAATCCAAACCTTCGCTATGTGAATGGAATCCTGGAAAAATGGTATGATGAGGCCAAGGCTTGCGGTCACAACGTAAATTGTAAATTATCAGTTACTCAAGCTGATTTAAATAAGTATTATGAATTCTTAAGAAAGAAGGCAGAAGAAGATGCACAGGCCAGAAAGGCAGAAGTGTATCAGAAAATACCTCGTATAGAAGAGGTAGACAAAGAATTAATTGTGCTTGGAAAGAAATTGTCCAGAAGTCTGCTCGGCGGAGACAGCAAATCTTTAGCTGAAGAGAAAAGACTGATGAATCTCCTTGAAGAAGAGAGAGCAGTTCTTTTGACTGAGAATAATTTCTCGGAGGATTATACGGACATCAAATATTCTTGCAGTCAATGCAACGATACCGGTGTTTCAGAAGACGGCGGTCGCTGCGAATGCACAAAGAAAAGGATAGGAGAGGCAGAATTATGGCAAAATTCATCTTTGGCAAAAAAATAAAAGACCAGGATAACGCAGAAACACAAGCAGTTGCTGAAAACGTTACACCTAAAACTTCCAAAGAAAAGAGAGCCGAAGTTTTTGAAAAATTGGTAGCAATATCAGCAGCAGGAGTTGATGCCATCGACGAAACTGCAGATGAAGTAGGAGATATTTGCAAAGCCGGAGCAGAGTTTACCTTTGATATCGGTGCGGGAATTATAAAGTTCTTTGATATTATTGCGGATATTATACATTGGTTTGTGATCAAAGTTGCGGTTATAGGCGGCAGAAGATGGCATAAGTTCCTTTTGAAAATCAACGAATATAAGGGTATTCTTATAAAAGACGGTCTCATTATAGTGGCTGCGTGTCTATGCTTAGCCGGAATTTTCGCTTGGGGAACAGATTACGAATATTCGTACAATGGACGAGTTTTGGGCTATGTAGAAGAGCAAAGCGATGTTGTGGATGTTCTTGATATTGTAAGTGAAGAACTTTCTCTGCAGTATAACTCAAATATTGTAATCGACCCTGAAACAGACATCGAATTTAGACCTGTTGTTTCCTACGGAAAAGAATTGGATGATTCAGATACAGTACTGAGACGATTTACTTATATGACGGAAATCAATGCACAAGGGTATGCTATTATAGCTGACGGCGAAGTTGTTGCTATTGTAGAAACGGAAGAAATAGCAAACGATGTTCTTGATGCAATCAAGGCTCTTTATGTTGTTGACTCAAGTTCAGTAAAATATGAATATATTGGATTTGCTGAAGAAATAAAGATTGAGCCATACGGAACATCTTTAAATAACATTTTAAGCTTATCAGGTGCGGTAAATAAGATTAAAGACGGCGGACAGAAAGCTTCTGTTTATACAGTTGTGAATGGAGACACGCTATTCGGCATCTGTCAAAAACTGGGATTATCAATGAGTGAACTTAAGGCTATGAATCCGGGATTATCAACAAATACTGTTTTACACGCAGGAGATAAGTTCAACACTACTCAGGCAATTCCTCTTATTACGGTAGAAACCATTGAAGTATCAACTTTTGCTGAAAGTATTCCATACTCAACAGAATACAAGAGTTCAAGCAAGTACTATAGAGGCGATCAAGTTGTTTCAAGAAACGGAAAAGCCGGAAAAGCAAGTGTGACGGCAAGACTTACTAAGCAAAACGGTGTAACGATAGAAAGAGAAGATTTAAGCAGAGAAGTTATTATTCAGCCGGTAAATAAAATCATTATAAAAGGCACTGCAGCTGAACCTCCAAAAAAAGGTACAGGACAATTTATCAGACCTGTAAATGTAGGTGTATATTATGGATACGGATGGCGATGGGGCAGAATGCATTATGGTCTGGACTATGCAGCTCCAACAGGAACAAGAATTGTTGCGTCCGATGGCGGTACAGTAATACAATCCGGTTGGAACGGTAACTTCGGATATTCTATTACAATCAACCATGGTAATGGATTCACAACGTTATATGCACACTGTAGCAAACTATATGTATCTGTCGGCACAAAAGTATATAAAGGACAGGCTATTGCTGCGGTAGGTAATACAGGCCGAAGCACTGGTCCTCACTGCCACTTTGAAATCAAGATTAATGGTAAGAATGTAAATCCGTCATATTATCTATAAAATGAATACAGGTCGGTTATAAACCGACCTGTTTTTCCATATATTCCATAAAAGAGTATAGGAGTGTGGAATATATGGAAAAGCAGAGTGTAACTTTAGAGAATCGTGAAAAAATGATAATCACCCAGGTGATTGATGTGGATGCTTTCGATGAAGAATCCCTTTGGGCAAATCTGCAAGAAGGAAGCATAGAAGTATCAGGACAAAACCTGAATATAGAAAAACTGGATTTAGAAGAAGGTATGTTGATTATAAAAGGTAAAATCAACTCCTTTGCTTTTATAGAAAAAAAGCACAAAGAAAAAGGGAAGTTTTTGAGAGTGTTTAAGAGGGCTTGATAATGACTTCCTTAATTCAAAGCCAGGCAGCTACCATGATAGTTATGCTGTATTGCGGCATGACCATTGCTATAGTATATGATGTTTTTACTCTGTTTTTAGACAGATTCCTTTTAGGAAAAAACGTTTTGAGAACCTTAATGAGATTGGGGTGCTATGTGGTAATTGCTTTTATCATAGGAGAATTCACAATGTTTTGCCAAAACGGCAAGTTGACGTTATATGAAATGTTATTTCTTGCCATAGGCCTTTTATTGTGGAGAAAAATCTTTTGTGATAAAATAGACACAAGGTGAGATATAAATGAACAAAAAGGGAAAAAGGCTCCGTGAATTTGAAAAAAACAACAGAAAATTCAACGTAAGAACATTTGACAAAAGAAGACCTTCCCGCACAGAAGAAGAAAAGCCTCAAGAAGTAAAGTCAAGTGTCAAGGAGCAGCGAAAGAAGAAAAAAAGAGTAGTCTTAAATATTAAGAGGTTAGCACTCAGCGCGATGGTGGTTTTGTTCATCGTGTCTGTTGGTGTGTCAGGAGTTAAAATGATAAGGCTGCAGAGTGAATATAATGATTTGGTCGAAAGAAAAGAAAAATTGGAGCGACTGAAGGCAGAACTTACTGCTGAACTGGAATATGTGGATTCTGATGAGTACATTGAGCAGCAGGCGAGAAAAAGTCTGAGGCTGGTAATGGATAATGAAATTCTTTTCCTGTTGCCGGATGAAGACGATACAAAGAAGGATGAAAAATAGAATGGACAAGCTTAAAATAAAAGAAGCCATAGTAGTTGAGGGACGAGATGACACAGCGGCAGTTCAAAAGGCTGTGGAAGCGTTGATTATAGAAACACATGGATACGGAATAAGCAAGAAAACCTGGGAACTCCTTGAAAAGGCAGATAAGGAAAAGGGACTTATCATTTTTACAGATCCGGATTATTCCGGTGAAGAAATACGAAGAAGGATTACTGCAAAGTTCCCAAAGAGCAAACATGCGTATATGCCTAGAAAAAAGGCAACTAAAAAAGACGATATAGGTATTGAAAATGCTTCACCTGAATCAATTTTGGAAGCACTGAGCAAAATCGCATATACAAAAGAAACCGGGGGAGATTCCTTCACTATGGCGGATATGGATGCTGCCGGACTTGTAGGGAATCCAAAGGCTAAAGAAAACAGAGAGTTTTTAGGCACAGAATTGGGCATCGGTTACGGCAACAGCAGTGCCTTTCTCAAAAAACTCAACCGTTTTGGAATAGATAAGCAGCGTTTTTGGGACGCAGTTAAGAAGATGAGGGAAGAATAATGAAACTTTACGAACCATCAACTATAAGGGCAATAAGAGAAGAATTCGGATTCAAGTTTTCCAAGAGCCTCGGACAAAATTTCCTTACAGATAAAAACATAATAGATAAAATCGTTGACGGTGCACAAATCGGTCCTGATGATACAGTAATTGAAATCGGTCCCGGAATCGGTGTAATTACATCCGAGGCTGCAGAACTGGCAAAGCAGGTAATTGCCATTGAAATAGACAAATCTTTGATTCCGATTTTGGCAAAGACTCTTGAAGAATATGACAATATAAAGGTTGTCAACGAAGATGTTCTTAAACTGGACATCAATAAACTGATAGAAGAGGAAGGCGCTGAAGGGGTAAAAATAATGGGCAACCTTCCTTACTATATAACGACGCCTATCATTATGAAAATTCTTGAAGAAGAAGTGAAGGCGGACAGCATCACCATAATGATGCAAAAAGAAGTAGCTGACAGAATTAAAGCTTTGCCGGGAAGCAAGATTTACGGAGCCCTTTCTGTAGCAGTTCAATATTATTGTACAGTTGAAAAAGTCGCAGATGTTCCAAGAAGTGTTTTCGTTCCACAGCCAAATGTGGATTCAATAGTACTGAGACTCAATATACGAGACGAAAAACCTGTAGAGGTGCTTGACAGAAAACTGTTCTTCGATTGTGTAAAAGCGGGATTTGGACAGAGAAGAAAGACATTGCTCAATTCTCTTCAAGGAGTTAAAGGTGTGGACAAATCCATTGTCATTGAAAGTCTGGAAGCCGCCGGAATTGAGGCGAGCAGAAGGGCAGAAACCTTAACGATTGAAGAATTCGGCAAAATTTCCAATGAGGTGTATAAGAGATTATGAAAAAGTTGTTTAAGAAAAAAGAAGTAATTAAAAAAGAAGAGACAGAAGCTCCTAAACACGAACATATAGAATTTGATACTTTTGAAAAACTGGACCAAAAAATTGAGGATACATTGAACGAATACGCCAACATGACGGACAAGCAAAGGGCGTATAAGTTTACTCACAACTCATTTGCGGGGGCACTGGTTTGGGCACTTGTATTGAATTTGATAATTGAAACCCTGGGAAGATTTTCAACAACATCTTTGCTGGGAGGAGTTGAATTTGTATTTCAGAATCCCATAGTATTCTTGTATAATACGTTGATAATATTTGCAACTTTGGTCGTTGCTTCGCTTTTCAAACGAAGAGTGTTCTTCTTTGTAATTGCGTCGATTTTCTGGCTGGCGGTAGGTATTGTTAATGGTGTTATTTTAACACAGAGAATGACGCCATTTACCGTTAAGGACTTGAGCATTCTGGATGATGGTATAACTATTGTAACAAACTATTTAAAAACATGGCAGATTGTAGGAGCAGCTGTTCTGGTTGTTATTGCTATAGGTCTCCTTGTGGTTCTCTATATCAAAGGCCCTAAAAAAGCACATCCAAAATGGAAGCGTAATGCAATCGGCGTTCTGCTTGTCATTGTTATGACTTTTGGAGCAACTACATTTATGATTGGCACAGGCCGTGTTCAGACCTTCTTCGGTAACCTGGCGTATGCATACAGAGATTACGGTGTTGCATATTGCTTTATTAACACTTGGCTTAACGAAGGTATCGGTAAGCCTAGCGGTTACAGCGAAGAATTGATTCTCGATATTTTCGATAAGAGCGAGTTGGGTTCTGATAATGCTATGCTTTTGGAACAGAAGGATGAAGACGAAAAACATCCTAATATTGTATTCCTTCAGCTGGAATCCTTTATTGATCCATCTACGATAAACTGCATAGATATCAGTGAAGATGCATGTCCTAACTTCAGAAAACTTTTGAAAAATTATCCGTCTGGTGCACTTACCGTTCCTGCTTGCGGCGCCGGTACTGCCAATGTAGAATTTGAAGTTATGACAGGTCTCAGCGTTAAGTTCTTCGGTCCGGGAGAATATCCATATAAGTCAGTTCTCAAAGAACAGACATTAGAAACAATCGGTTACGATTTGAAGAGCCTCGGATATTCAACTCATGCTATTCACAATCACAGAGGTGTTTTCTATAACAGAAATACTGTTTTTGCTAATATGGGTATGGATACTTTTACTAGTATCGAATATATGAGCAATGTAGAGAAGACTCCTAAAAACTGGGCTAAGGACGGAATCCTTGTGAACTGCATGCTCGATGCCCTTGATTCCACTCCTTCCAGAGATATGATTTATACAATTTCTGTTCAAGGTCATGGTAAGTATCCGGGCGAAGAAGTTCTGGAAAATCCAAAGATTAAGGTAACGAAAGCGCCTAGCGAAGAACTGAAGTGGAAGTATGAATACTATGTAAACCAGATTTACGAAATGGATGTATTCATTGGGGACTTGATTAAGGCCTTTGAACAATATGATGAAGATATCGTTCTGGTTATGTATGGCGACCACATTCCTGCTATTGATTTGACCGAATCAGATTTGGAAAACGGCAATCTGTACGGCACTGAATATGTAATCTGGAGTAACTTCGGACTCAGGGCAAAAGATGAAAATATGTACACATACCAGCTTGCTTCACATGTTATGGAAATGCTGGATATGCAGGTGGGAACTATTTTCACATATCAGCAGAATCATAAGAACAGTGAAAACTATTTAAATGATCTGAAAGCTCTCGGATACGATATGCTTTACGGCAAGTACTATATATACGGAGGCAAAAATCCTTTCGAGCCTACCGATATGCGGATGGGTGTCAAAGACATCAAGATAGAAAGCATAGTTAAAATTGGCGAAGATTATTTCATAAAGGGTCAAAACTTTACGGAGCGAAGCAAGGTAACCATAGGAGACAAAGTTCTCAAGACCATATATCTGGGAACCGATATGCTGGGATTACAAGAAGAGGTAGACCCTAAGGATGTATCTAAGATGAAAGTCAGCCAGGTTGAAACGAAGGGTGAAATCTTAGGTACGACAGAGTAGGAGAATTATTATGAAAACTGTCGAAACTGATAGACTTATTCTCACACCATGGACAGAATCAAGAGAAGACGCAGAAGGGCTTTATGCTTATGCAAAAGACCCGGATGTGGGTCCTAATGCGGGTTGGAAACCGCATGAAAGCGTTGAGGAATCCGCAATGATTATAAGAGATATGTTTATTCCTGAGACAACCTGGGCTATTCGCGAAAAGGCCTCAGGCAAGATAGTTGGAAGTATCGGGCTGATGCCCGACAGAAGACGCGAGGATGTAAACAGCAGAGAAATGGGATATTCACTTGCGAAAGAGTGCTGGGGAAAAGGGTATATGACAGAAGCTGCAAAGGCTATGATGGATTATGGCTTCGAGGAATACGGATTGGTTGTAATGGCTATCTGTACAGGCCCTGAAAACAAGAGATCTCAGCGCGTCATCGAAAAGTGCGGTTTCAAATACGAAGGTCTGCAGCGCAAAGGATATCATATTTACGACGGAACAGACAGAGACAATTTAGTATTTTCCATTTTGAGAGAAGAGTGGGAAGCACTAAAAGCATAGTCACACAATTCGAAAATATCACATATTATATAGAGGACAGAAATGTCCTCTATTTTTATCTTGTGAGGAATGTATATGATATATCTCGATAATGGTGCCACATCCTTTCCCAAACTCAGAGGCATGGTAAGAGCGATGGAAGAGTGCCTTCTTACATACTGCGGAAATCCCGGTAGGTCAGGGCATTATATGTCTATGCGTACAGGAGAAGAAGTATACAAAGTTAGAAAACAGATAGGGTCATTAATTGGAGCGAGAAACCCCGAACGAATAATTTTTACGAAAAATACAACTGAAGCTTTGAATCTGGGACTTAAGGGAGTAGTGAAGGGCGGAGATCATGTGATAACCTCCTCTATGGAACATAACTCTGTGCTCCGGCCTCTTAAGGCATTGGAAAAGAAGGGTGTCAGCCATTCAATAATCAGAGCCGGTACAGATGGAACTGTCAATCCCTTGGACGTAGAAAAAGCAATAAGGCCAAATACAAGACTCATAGTTATAACGGCGGCGTCTAATGTTACAGGAACGAAAATGCCACTTGCGGAACTTGCAGGAATTGCAAGAAAAAGAGGAATTCTTTTTATGGTTGATGGCGCCCAAGGTGTCGGTAATATGATGCTGGATGTAAATAAAATAGGAATAGATATATTTGCAGCTCCCGGACATAAAGGCTTACTTGGCCCTCAGGGAACCGGATTTTTGTACGTAAGACCAAACCTGGAATTGGAATTTTTGACAGAGGGTGGTACCGGAACCGATTCTAAAAGCCGTCTGCAGCCGAAAGACTTTCCTGACGGATACGAAGCGGGAACCATTAATTCACCATCCATAATAGGACTTGGTGTTGGAACTTCGTTTGTAGAAAAAATAGGGCCGGAGGTTATAGGAATATTTGAGGAAGAATTGATAACATACCTTGAAGAAGATTTATATAATATGAACTTTATCAGAGTATATGGTCCAAAGCCCAAAAAGAAAACAGGAATTACGTTGTTTAATATGGACGGAGTGGGGCCGGAAGAATTGACAGATACTTTGGGCAAAGAGTACGGAATCGCGGTAAGAGGAGGATTTCATTGTGCGGGGCTGGCGCACAAGACTATAGGAACTTGGAACAGTGGTGCAGTCAGAGTCAGCGTAGGGCCATTTAACAGAAAAAAAGATATGAAATATCTGGTGGATGCACTTTGGAAGATTTACCGTAACTAGACAAAAAACTCAGAATATGATAATATTACAATAATTCATCAGACCCAAAAGGGTCTTTTATTATAGAGGGGAAAATATGAGAGATAAAAGGGAATATAACAATAGTTCCAGCAGTGCCGGAATGCGGCTTCTGAGAAAAGGGCAGAAAGGTTTCTTCAGGGTAATTTTCAGCCGCGTAGGAATAATGACAGCAATGTTATTCCTCCAAATAGGAATTTTGATTTCAATAGTTCTGTGGCTGGATGATTTTCTGCCACATGCTTTTGGGGGATTCACTTTGATGGGGGTTATAATGGTTTTGTATCTGATAAGCAGTGACCATAATCCATCAGGGAAAATTACTTGGTTGATAATAATACTGGTAATGCCGGTTTTCGGTATAGCATTGTACGCATTTATTGAAAGTGATTTAGGCCACAGAAAACTTCGTGATGCACTGTCAGTGATAATTGCCAAGACCGAGAGACTGATTCCACAGGATAGAGAAGTATTAGAGAAACTTCATAAGAAAAGCTACGGGGCAGCATCTCTCGCACATTACTTGCGTTATAGTGGAGGTTTTCCGGTCTATGACGACAGTGATATAACTTATCTTTCTTCAGGCGAGGAGAAGTTTAAGGAATTACTTAAGCAGTTGGAAGCAGCGGAGCATTTTATATTTTTAGAATATTTCATTATCGATGAAGGTCTAATGTGGGGAAAAGTTCTGGAAATACTGGCACGAAAGGCAAAGGAAGGCGTTGATGTGAGGGTTATGTATGACGGTTCCTGCGAGTTTTCTACGTTGCCTAGAGACTATCCAAAGCGTTTAGCAAGATTGGGCATCAAATGTAAGGTGTTTGCGCCGGTATCACCATTTGTATCTACGTATTATAATTATAGAGACCATAGAAAAATTCTGGTAATTGATGGTCACACAGCATTTACCGGAGGAATAAATTTGGCCGATGAGTATATCAATCGAATCAAAAGGTTTGGACATTGGAAAGATACGGCTGTCATGATTAAGGGCAGTGCAGTAAAGACCTTTACATTGTTGTTTTTGCAAAACTGGAGTATGGATGCTAACAGTCCTGATTTTGACAAATTCCTGACTTATAATCCTCTTCCTTCTAAAGAGGCAAAGGGATTTGTAATTCCATACGGTGACTGTCCTGTAGATAATGATAAAACAGGAGAGCGCGTTTATATGGATATTCTCAATCGTTCTCTTGATTATGTTCATATTATGACGCCTTATCTGATTCTGGACGGAGAATTGGAAACCGCACTAAAGTTTGCTGCCGAAAGAGGTGTAGATGTTAAGATAATTTTGCCGGGCATTCCTGATAAGAAAATTCCGTATGCTTTGGCCAAAACTCATTACAAATCTTTGATTAATTCAGGTGTAAAAATTTATGAGTATACTCCGGGATTTGTTCATGCGAAGGTTGTTGTGGCGGACGCTATAGAAGCGGTGGTAGGAACTATCAATATGGACTACCGAAGCCTTTATCATCATTTTGAGTGTGCAGCTTATATGTATGACACGGACTGCATTGAAGATATCGAAAATGATTTCAATGAAACTATGAGCAAGTGCAAGCGTGTTACAGAGGAAACTATAAAAAAAGAAAAGTTATATTATAAGATTACGGGCTTTATCCTGAAGGGATTTGCACCGTTGATGTAAAATCAAAGAGGAGCGGAATAACCACTCCTCTTTTTTGGTGCCCCTGAATGGAATCAACCACATTGGTGCCCCTGAATGGAATCGAACCATCGACACACGGTTTAGGAAACCGCTGCTCTATCCGCTGAGCTACAGAGGCATATTCGCTATGCTTTGTGAAACAATACTATTATATATCATCTTAACAGAAAAATTAACAGAAATATATTGTTAAAATATTATTTATGTAATATAATTATGACGTATTGTTAAAAGAATAACGATAACTCTGATTGTGAAGGGAAAAAGGGTGTCTATATGTATAAAGTTGCGAATTTAAAAGACGAGTATAAGAAAAAACTTATTACTGCTGAACAGGCTGCTGCAATGGTTAAACCGGGAGACAGACTTCATTTCGGTCTGGGATGCGGTTCGATAGTTGATATTGATAAGGCCATTGCCAAGAGAGCTGATGAACTGAGAGACATTACTGTAATCAGCACAGTGGCAATTCGTGAAAAACCTTTCGAAACTTATCTTGCAACCCAAAGCAATGATCAGGTTCGATTTTCTTCTGCTCACTTTAGTTCTCATGACCGCAAGATGAACCAGGACGGACGTTGCTGGTACATTCCGATGATGTTCGCAGAACTTCCTCTGCTGTGGTACCATAATAACAACGAAGTTGATATTGCAATGTTCCAGGTGGCACCTATGGATGAACACGGGAACTTCAACCTGGGACCTCAGGTAGCAGATATGTGGGGAGTAATTAAGGGCGCCAAAAAGATTATCGTTGAAGTAAATGAAAATATGCCGATTGCCCACGGTTACCAGACACAGCTGAACTTATATGGCATTGACTACGTGGTTGAAGGAAGTAACAGTCCGTTGGCAGAGCTTCCTGCAAAGGAACCATCCCAAATTGACAAGATGATTGCTGCTCACGTAGTAGATAAAATCCGAAGCCACAGCACATTGCAGCTGGGTATCGGAAGTTTACCTCTTTGTATAGGTCAGATGATTGCTGAATCAGATTTAAGAAATATCAATGCACATACAGAAATGTTTACAGATGCATACGTAGATTTGTTTGAAGCCGGCAAGCTGACCGGAAATAAACCGATTGACAAGAGTAAAGCTGTTTATACATTCGCGGGCGGAAGCAAGAGATTGTATGATTTCATTGATGATAATCCGATTTGTTGCAATGCACCTGTAAATTATGTAAATAATATTGCAACGATTTCAAAGATACCAAACTTTATATCTGTAAACAGCTGTATTCAAGTTGACCTTTACGGACAGGTTTGTTCGGAATCAGCAGGACATAGACAAATCAGCGGAACAGGCGGACAGCTTGATTTCGTGCTTGGTGCATATCAATCTATAGGGGGCCATAGTTTCCTTTGCACACCATCGACAAGAACTAAGAAAGACGGTTCTCTTGAATCATTGATTTCTCCTGTACTTCCAAGGGGAGCGATTGTAACCACTCCTAGAATGGCTACTAACTATATCGTAACTGAATACGGTGCAGCCGACCTGAAGGGTAAAACTACATGGGAAAGAGCGGAACTGCTCATAAACATCGCACATCCTGATTTCAGAGATGAACTCATCAAAGATGCTGAAAAGATGGGAATATGGAAAAATTCAAGTAAGTTAATATAAAAAGCAAAATTTAAGAGGCTGTCTCAATGTTGAGACAGCCTCTTGTAATTCTATGAAAGGAGTTTAGTCGTCAATGGAGTCAATATCGTAATCAAGAACTTTACCGGAAGTTGCGTTGATCTCTACTTCATATTCGTAAGCTCCGCTGATAAACTCGATTTCGTACACATACACACCGTCATCTTTATCCAATTTAGCCTTAGTAAAAGTTGCATCTGATGATGCTACACCGGCTTTCTGGAGAGCGATTGATTTTGCCTTATCAGTACCGATGTAATTGGAAGTGCCGGAGTTTTGGGCCGGCTTAGTTGTCTGAGTACTTTGAGCTGGAGTTTTTGCCGGAACTTTAGCGTTTGGATTTTCCAGACCTGCTTCTCTGTAGTCCTCTGCATCCATTGCTTCTCTCTTGGCTTCCAAAATTACTCCATCTGATGCAGCGATGAGATAGTCATATTCGAATCCGCCTGCGTAGAAGTCAACTTCGTATGCTTTTCTTCCATCTTCAAGATCAAATTTAGTAACTAGATTAACTGCTTCTTCCTGCTTGAAGCCTGCATTTTCTAAGGCGATAGCTGTTGCTTTTTCGGAATCGATTCCATTCTTGCCGCTTGCAGCCTGAGATTGAATTAGTGATAATCCAAGAGCGCCTATGATTAATGCTCCGCAAATTGCGATAACAACTGCTTTCTTTGATAATAAATTTTCTCTCTTCATCTTAATACCCTCCTTATATATTTAAATCCCTTTTGTTTTGTATGGCCTTATTATGCAGGGTCAATATTAAAGAAAGATTAAAATGAAAAAGTTTTTTTAAATTTTTTTCGGTAATGTCAATGTGAAAGTGCTGCCAGTTCCCGGAGAACTTTGAACACTCATTTGTCCGCCGTGAAAAGCGGCAATTTCTTTAACCATAGAAAGTCCTAATCCAAAACTTCCTTCCTCATTTCTGGATGAGTCTTCCTGGTAAAAGCGGTTCCAGATTTTTTCGAGGTTTTCCTCGGTAATGCCCTGTCCTCTGTCTGATACGGACAAAGTAATTTGTGATTCACTCTCCTTTAAGGAAAGCGAAACGCAAGGATGGTCAGGACTGTACTTAAAAGCGTTATCCAAAAGATTGATTACAAGACGAGACATCAGACTTTCGTCAATGGTGTATTTTATTCCGCTTTCTACATCCAGTGTCAACTCCGAGGAATCATCCAGAAGTATGCGGCGTTCTTCACCTATAGAAGCAACAAGCTGACTTAAATCTGTTTCAACCAGTTTGAAGGTGTCGCTTCGGTTTTCAAGTCTTGTAAAGAAAAGAAGCTGGGAAAGGAGAGAAGACATACGGTCGTTTTGACGCTGTATTACTTCAAGAGCTTCTTTATAATCGTCTTCAGATTCTGCAAACTGAAGAGCGTATTCGCACTGTGCCTTGATAACAGCCATAGGAGTGCGAAGCTCATGGGATGCATCTGAAGTGAACTGTTTTTCTGCATTGAATGTTTTTTCAAGGCGTTCAAACATTTTGTTATATGTCTGTGCCAGCTGATGAAGTTCGTCCTCCCCGGCTTTCAAATCAATTCGACGTGATAAATCGCCTGATTCGGATATTTCTTTTGCTGCATTGCTGATTTTTTCAATCGGCGCAAAAGAACGGCGAGTCAGAACGTATCCGCCCAGCAGCGTGAAAACACCAAAGAGTGGAATAAACCAGAGAGAAATTCTTGCCACATTATATAGAATATTTACAACTTCGTTTTCTGAAATAAAGCCTCTGAGCCATAGTCCGTTCAGATTGTTGCCGGTCAAAGGTTTTTCGTATATATAATACTTTTGGCCACGATGCTCAATGGTTCCCACGGATGTAAAAGAAAAGGCAGACTCTTTGTCTAAATGAAAAGGAGTTTCTCCGTAAATGAGGAAATTGTCCTTATCGATAAGAGCGGTACATACTCCGTCTAAATAATCGCAGAAATCATCATCGATTTCCAGAACACCGCCGTTGTATGAAATATAGAAGTCCGATGGTTCTTTATCCACCGAAGAAAGGGAATTGTTAAACTCGATTTCATCTGCATTATATTCTACAATTTCAATGAGACGTTCCTGAATACTCTGGTCAAGAACGCTGCGGCTTATGACAAAGGTGAGGGCAGTAGACGCTGCTGACAAAACGAAAATTGCGATTGCAAACCACAATATGATTTTTTTCTTAATAGTAAGTTTTCTCATAGGCTCTCCTAATCTTCCTTGAGTACATAGCCGGTGCCGCGAACTGTATGAATCAATTTAACATCGTAGTCATCATCAATTTTCTTGCGCAAGTATCTTATGTACACATCAACTGCGTTGGTGCCTCCCGCGTAGTCGTAATTCCAAAGGTTGTTCTCTATTTTTTCTCGGGAGAGAACGATGCCTTTATTACGCATCAAGTATTCGAGCAAAGCAAATTCTTTAGCTGAAAGAGAGATTTCTTTGCCGGCTCTGTGAACTCGGTGAGAAGAGAGGTCCATAACCAGATCGCCGACAGAAAAAAGACTTGATACCTGCTTTGAAGTTTTTCGCGTGATAACGCGGATTCTTGCAAGAAGCTCTTCGAATGCAAATGGTTTAACAAGATAGTCGTTTGCCCCCATATCGAGCCCGGTAACTTTGTCTTCTACCGTGTCTTTGGCCGTGAGGAACAGCACCGGGGTCATATCACCTTCGGCACGCATTTCTTTAAGCGTGGTAAGGCCGTCCTTCTTTGGCATCATTATATCCATAACGATACAATCATAAACAGCCGTGTCTATGTAATCAAACACGGCTTCGCCATCAAAGCAGCTATCGACGGAAAACCCTTCTGCCGTCAGACGCTTAGTAATTATTTTATTCAGATCTTTCTGGTCTTCAACTACTAAGATACGCATAGGAGACCTCCTTTATGAAATTACAGGAGCGCCAGGATGTCCTCTTTTGAGATTAAACCTACAGACTTATTGGCAACTTCACCATCTTTAAAAACTATAAGAGTAGGGATGCTCATTACACCAAAGCGGATTGCCAGTTCCGGCTCTTCATCGATGTTGATTTTGCAAACCTTTACGTCTGCACGTTCTTCGGCAATTGCATCTACAGCCGGAGAAAGCATTTTGCAAGGCATACACCATGCTGCCCAAAAGTCAACCAGCACTGTTTCCTTTGCTTCTTCTATTTCTTTATTAAAAGTATCTTTAGTTACATTTGTAATCATCTTGTTATGTCCTCCAAAACTGTTAATTTATGTATATATTATACCCTAAAATATTTACATTAAAATAGTATTAAAAGTGAAATTATGTTATAATATTTTTCATCCTAAATAGGGGGAATGAAGATGCCAAAATACAGTGTAAAAAAACCTATGACAGTATTCGTCGTAGTAGTAATGATAATAGCTTTAGGCGTTGTTTCGCTTCTGGGGATGACTCCCGATCTTTTGCCTAGCATAGACCTTCCTTATGTGGTGGTTATGACTACATATCCGGGGGCGACTCCTGAAGAGGTGGAAGCAACGGTGACAAAGCCCCTTGAACAGGGACTGTCTACAACAGAAAATCTAAAAAATGTTCAGTCCATGTCGGGAGCAAACTACTCCCTTGTCATATTGGAGTTTGAAAACGGAACGAATATGGACAGTGCTGTGGTTAACATACTTCAGAGTGTCGATTTGGTTGAAGGCGCCTGGGGAGATTTAATTGGTTCCCCTTACATAATGAAGCTGAATCCGAATATGATGCCTATCAGAATTGCAGCCGTAGACAGAGAAGGATATGACGTTGAGAAACTTTCTGCATTTGTTAAGGATACTTTGATAAATGAACTCGAAGGGACTAACGGTGTGGCGAGTATTGGAACCGGTGGTCTCATTGAATCAAAGATAAACGTAACAATCAATCAGGATAAGCTTGAAAAACTTAATGTGAAGCTGCTCAAGAAGGTTAATGGCCAGCTCGCAGATGCAAAGGCGCAGCTTAATGCAGGAATGGACCAGATTAAGATTGCAGAAGGACAGCTCGCCGATGCAAAAGTCCAGCTGGATGCTACTAAGGCTCAGACTTATGACGAATTGGCAACTATCAGCGCAGAACTTGATGCTGCAATGGCACAGGCGGGGTCTATCGCAGCTCAGATTACAGTGGTCAGAGGTATAGTGGATTCTCTTGAAGCACAGCTTGAGCAAGCACCGATGGACAGTAATCTGAAGAAACAGCTTCAGGATGCTATGGCAGAACTACAAGCACTGCTTAAACAATCTGATCAGATAAATGCACAGATAGCACAGCTGAAAGAAGCATATAAGCAAGCCGAGTTGGGTAAACTGCAGGCTGTTGAAGGCTTTGATAAGGCCTACGGCGAACTTGAAGGAGCTCAGGCCCAACTTCTGAGCCAAAAGAGTCAATTAAAGAGTGCCATTGCACAGGTTAACTCTGCAGGCAATTCAGCTCTTGCCAAAGCAAACCTGGGTTCTATGCTCACAATTGAAATGGTTTCCGGCATTCTGCAGGGACAGAATTTCTCTATGCCGGCGGGTTACATTCAGGAAAATGGTGCAAGATATCTGATTTCCGTTGGTAATGAATATACTTCTCCTGACGAAATACAAGGGCAGTTCTTGTTCAATGTGGCAGGACTGGGGGATATCAAAATCGGTGATGTATGCGATGTGTTTGTTGCAGACAACAGCGATACAGTTTATGCAAGCATAAACGGAAATCCGGGAGTTGTCCTTAACTTCTCCAAGCAGTCCAACTATGCGACAGCTGAAGTATCCGAGAATATCAGTAAAAGATTTGAAGAATTAAAAGTAGAATATGAAGGTCTTGAATTCACAACTCTGATGGACCAGGGTGATTACATCCACCTGATAATCGGTGCCATCGGCGAAAGTTTGGGCTGGGGTGCTGTATTTGCAGCAATAATACTGTTCATATTCCTTAAAGATATTAAACCTACAATTATAACATTATTGAGTATTCCTATAAGTATCCTGTTTGCACTTACTCTTATGTATTTCTCTGGAGTGACGCTGAATATGCTGTCTCTGTCAGGACTTGCAGTAGCTGTAGGTATGCTGGTAGATAACTCAATCGTAGTAATAGAAAACATTTTCAGACTGCGCAGAATGGGTGTACCTGTTAAGAAGGCAGCTGTTGCGGGGGCAAAGCAGGTTTCCGGAGCAATTGCATCATCAACTCTTACAACAGTATGCGTGTTTGTACCAATTGTATTTGTCCAAGGGCTTACAAGACAGCTCTTTACAGATATGGCGCTGACTATCGGATATGCACTTGTTGCAAGTCTGATTATTGCCCTCACTTTGGTGCCTGCTATGGCATCAAAGATGTTCAAAAAGGAAATGAAGCCGGAAGGCAAAAATTACGGCTCCATGAGAAAGATATATGTAAAGCTTCTATCATGGAATCTGAAGCATAAAGTGCTTGTTCTGACTTTAGCAGTGGTGCTCCTGGTATTCAGTGTAGTAGCATCCGTTTCAAAAGGGTTCATATTTATTCCGGATATGTCCACTCCACAGCTTTCAGGTACTATGTATATGCTTGATGAAGACGCAAAACTGGAAGATACAAAGAAAATGGCTGACCAGGTGCTTGCCAAGATTCAAAGTGTAGACGGAGTTGCAACAGCCGGAGGAATGCTTTCAACAGGCAATGCACTGACAGGTGAGACTTCGGCCTCCAGCGTAAGTCTTTATGTAATAGTCGATGAAGAAACAGATAAGAGCGGCAAGGAAATCTGCGATGAAATAACAGAATTGTGCAAGGACCTCGACTGTGATGTGCAGATGCTCAGCGCATCTTCTATTTCTTCCTATACCTCAGCTCTCGGGGGTTCAGGTGTAGGCATAGAAATATACGGTAATGACATAGATAGCTTGCAGAAAGCGGCTAAAGAAATGGGTGACATCCTTGCCAAGGTAGATGGAATCAAGGAAGTAGACAATGGTCTGCAGGAAACAGAGCCTGAATATCACTTTAATGTGGATAAACAAAAGGCAATGCGCTACGGTCTCACAGTAGCACAGATCTATATGCAAATTGCTGATATACTTACGACAGAAACAACTGCAACTACGTTGCTATGGGAAGGCGACAAATATGATGTTGTCGTTTCTGATTCAGGGGCAGGAGATATTACTATAGGAACTCTTAAAAACCTTCAGCTTCAGGGAACAGACGCTTCCGGCAATGCCGTTACAGTTAAACTTTCTGAAGTTGCAGCCCTTGAAGAAACAGAAACGCTTCCTTCAATCAACCGTATAAATCAGAGAACTTACCTTAGCATAAGCGGGGAAGTTGAGGAAGGCTCAAACGTTACCCTCGTTACTCAGGACGCAGAAAAAGCCTTCAAGGATTACGAACCTCCTGCAGGTGTAACCTTTGAATTTGCCGGCGAAAATGAAATGATTATGGAAGCTATGTGGGATTTACTTAAGATGATGGCCCTCGGCATCCTCTTCGTATATCTTATTATGGTAGCTCAGTTCCAGTCACTGCTTTCGCCATTTATAGTAATGTTTACAATACCTCTTGCCTTTACCGGCGGCCTTCTGGCACTGCTCATATTCGGCAAGGAAATCAGTATCATCGCTATGATTGGCTTGATTATGCTGGTGGGAATCATTGTAAACAACGGTATCGTACTTGTTGACTACATCAACCAGCTGAGAGCCCAGGGTCTCGAAAAACGCAGAGCGATTATCGAAGGTGGAGCAACCCGTATCAGACCTGTTTTGATGACCAGCTTGACAACTATTTTAGGCCTTATAGTAATGGCTATCGGCAAAACTGCGGGAACAGATATGATGCAGCCAATTGCCCTTGTATGTATCGGCGGTCTGGTATATGCAACAATACTGACACTTTTCGTAGTACCGATAATCTACGATATCTTCACAGGTAAAGAATACAAATTTACTAAGGAAGAAGACATAGATATAAGTGATTTGGTAGTTGAATAATATGAACAAAAGACTCGGATTTTGGTCCGGGTCTTTTTAGTGAAAACGATAAAAGACTTGTAATTTACATTTAAAAACCTTTATTAAACACTTCGTTAAAAAACCGTTGAACCCTTGAAATGACAAGGGTATACTGTCGAAAAAAAGGAGGTTTTTAGATTATGAATTACAATTTTGACGAAACAGAAAAAGCTTCGAGAGCATATGAAACGGCTTTCAAGTACACCGGCAAGAAACAGAGAGAGTATACTATAGATGACTATTACAAGTTGCCGGAAGATATGCGCTTTGAACTAATCGACGGAGTATTGTTCTATGTCAGCGCTCCGTCCACTATCCATCAGGGAATCGTAGGAGAGATATTTTTCGAAATAAAAGACTACATACGAAAAAACAAGGGTGGCTGTGTTGCTTTTGGAAATCCTGTGGATGTTCATTTATTGCAGGACAACAGAACTATGATACAACCCGACATCTTTGTGGTCTGCGACAGAGATAAGATTATAGATATAAGGGTGGAAGGTGCACCGGATTTTGCAGTTGAAGTGCTGTCGCCTTCATCGAGAAAAAAAGATTCTGTTATAAAATTTCAAAAATACAAAGAAGCAGGGGTAAGGGAACTGTGGCTGGTGGATCCGATGAAAGAAATAGTGCTTGTGTATGACTCGACAAAGGGTGAAGAATTCAGCATATATTCTTTCAGAGATAAGATTCCCGTAGGAATATTCGATGGTGATTTGATTATTGATATGGCAGCCATCAGTGAATATATTGATTTTTAATAAAAAAGCTGTGCATTTTGAGCTGCACAGCTTTAGTCTACTCGCGTACCTGGTCTATACCTTTATTGGCCAATTCGTCGGCCTTGTTGTTCATAGTTGTGATATATTTAAAATCTTCAAAAGAAAAGGCACTGCCGTTCCACTGAACGAACTTTTCGTAGAGTTTGTCAAAGTCGGTGACTTTGCTGTTCAGGTTTACGTGACCTTTAACTCTGAAAAACCTTACGTTGTGTTTTCTGACGAGAGCAAGGAGCTCTTTCCAGAGGTCCTGATTTTCTACGGATTTTCGGGCCGCGTTGCGCCAGTTGTTCTTTTCCCAGGATTCGTACCATTTTTCACGGAAACAGTTGGCAACATACGAACTGTCTGAAAATACTTCTATATCGAGACCATCTCTTTTTAGTGCTTTGAATCCTGCTATAACTGCAGTGAGTTCCATACGGTTGTTGGTGGTGTTTGCCTGTCCTCCGAAAAGCTCCTTTTGATGCTCACCCATTTCAAGGACACATCCCCATCCGCCGAAGTTTTCTTCCTGTTGATTGCCGGAGCAGCCCCCGTCCGTGTACATTCTGATTATGCTCATAATTCGTCTCCTTAATTTACCTTTTAATATTATGGCCCATTTTAACAGATTTTACAACGCGAAATTTGTCCGTTTGTGGTATAATCGTTATGTGAAATTGAAAATATGGGGAGAAAGATGAATTTAGGATTTTGTTCTTTATCAAGCAGCAGCTCGGGAAACTGCTATTTAATTAAAAGCGAAACTACAAACCTGCTCGTTGATGTGGGTATCAGCGGAGCGAAGATATATAAGAATCTCGCGAATTACGGGATAGAACCGTCAGATATAAGTCACGTATTGCTGACTCATGAGCATGTGGACCATGTGAAGAGCGTGAGCCCCGTGGCCAAGAAATCTCCGGGAGCTGTTTTCTGCTGTTCGGGAGGAACGCTGGAAGGATTAGGAGAAAAAGGGCAGATAATCGCCGGACGTTACTGTATGGCTGTGCCGGGAGAGATGTTTATGGCTGGAGATATTGAAGTTACACCTTTCAGAATCTCACATGATGCAGCAGAGCCGGTAGCTTATACTTTTCAGAGGGAAGGTAAGAAGATTGCTATTGTTACCGATACGGGTGTTGTTACAGAAGAAATTCTGGAAGCGATCAAGGGCAGCGACCTTTTGGTGATGGAGTCCAATCACGAGGTAAACATTCTGCTTTACGGCAGTTATCCCTACAATATTAAACGCAGAATCTTAAGTGACGTGGGTCACCTTTCCAATGAGGCTGCCGGAAACTGCATTCTGGGATTTCTCAAAGATTTAGACCGCTGCAAGGTGCCGAAGGTGCTGCTGGCTCACTTGAGTCAGGAGAACAATACGCCGCAGCAGGCATACATAACCGTTAAAAACATTCTGGAAGAAGAGGACTTCTACGTGGGCAAGGATTTGTCCCTGGGTGTAGTTCTCAAAGATCAGCTTTCGGAGCTGATTTACATATAAGGAGGGCTTATGAGAATCAGAGTGGTTTGCGTAGGCAAATTAAAGGAAAGATACTGGACAGACGCTGTTGATGAATACGCTAAGCGTCTTTCTAAATACTGCGATATAGAAATTAAGGAGCTGAAAGAAACTCGTTTGCCGGACAAAGCATCGCAGGCAGATGAACAAAAGGTAATCTATGAAGAGGGCCAAACAATACTTAACAATATCAAGGACAACACTTATGTGATTACTCTGGAAATCAAAGGCAAGCAACTCTCCAGTGAAGAACTGGCTGATAAAATGCGAGATCTTCCTCTTGAAGGCCGCAGCGATATTACCTTCGTAATCGGCGGAAGCCTGGGACTAAGCAAAGAAGTGAGCCAGCGCTCCGACTTCAAACTGTCCTTCTCCAAGATGACATTCCCTCATCAGATGATGAGAGTGGTGTTGCTGGAACAGGTTTACAGGGCGTTTAAGATTAATAAGAATGAGGCGTATCATAAATAGGAGGTGTACTATGAAAAAGAAACCTTATACTAAATATTTTATAGCAGCATTCGTAATATGCTTTGCACTCCTGATGATTCCGGGGATTGGAGGAATTTTTGAAAATCGAGCCATTGAAAAAGAGAAAGACAGGTATGGTCAAACAGATCATCTTATGTATTTAGGATATTATAATATGAAATTGGAGACCGATTATGCCATAGAAAGGCTGGAAAGCATGAAGAAGGGCAATCGTCTTGACACAAGGAAATTTATAGAAGAATATGGCGAGATAAATACAAGATTGCTCTACGAAATCAGACCTTTCACCTCTATATATTTAACAGACACGAGCAGATATTATGATTTTTATCCTGTTGTTGTAGATGATTATATATATGCCATTGGGCTTGACAGTAAAGACTTTGTTGGTATGAGTTATTCGGAACTTATAAAATACTATGACTCTATGTTGACAGTCTATAAGGCATGGAGCGAAACCTCTTGGCCAAAGCTAGGGGATTATATGGGATATGATATGAGTGAAGACCCGGCTGGCTTAAAAGGAAAAGTAGAGAAAATAAACAAAATAGCTAAAGCAGAGAGTGAAAAGCTGGAGCTTTACAAAAGTTAATCTAATAGAGCAAAGAGTTTGCAAATAGTGCAAACTCTTTTTATATGTAAATAAAATTTTTCCAAACGCACATACTAATTAAAAAATTTGAAAGGGGATTTTTATGAACAATATTATGCCGAAAAAGGCTTTAATTGCCGTATTGTGTGTTGTTGCTGTCTTAGGAATTTTTGTATTGCTTGCAATCAGTGCGGGAGATGGTGAAACTATCGGTGAGGCAGAGGCGAAGAACGCAGCGCTCAGCCATGCAGATGTTTCAGAGGAAGATGCGGTTTTTTCCAAAGTAGAGAGGGAGACCGAAGATGGTAAAATCAAGTACGAAATTGATTTCAGTGCAGGAGGATATAAGTACGATTATGAAGTAGACGGCAGAAACGGTGCCATTTTGAAGAGTGAAAAAGAGCTGGAAAATAAAACTGAAGTGGCAGGCAATGATGAAGAAGAAATCAGCGCTATTGATGAAGAAACTGCCAAAAGAGCGGCGCTCAATCATGCAGGTATATCTGAAGAAGATGCACGCTTCACCAATGTAGAAATCGACGACGACGGTCATTACTACGAAGTAAACTTCACTGCAAACGGCAAAATGTATGAGTACGAAGTCGATATCGTAAGAGGAACTGTGATTAAGGCAGAGAGCGAGGAAATGCAGCAATAGGGGCATGGGGTATATTAAGTGCTGAATTCCCCTCTTTTTATAAAAAATTACTTTGTTAGGAGAAAAATCTCTGATTTAAGTGCATTCAGTCGCTAATAAGAGAAAACTACTGAGTAAAAAAATGATTTCAACTTGATTTTAGGGCATAAATGGGCTTTTGCGAGTATGTATAAAGGAATATACCCCCCTGAAATAAGATGGTTTCCCCTAAAATGAATCTTTTTGATGGAAAAAGGGGAATAAATCAGATATCGAAATCCAACATTGATTTGTGGGTTTTGCCTTAAAAAATTAGGGCTGCTTCAAACTCTTTTGAAACAGCCCAGTGTTGTTACTGTACAGAAAACTTCTTTGTTGCATTGAGATACTGCATCAGAATACCAAGGTTTGCGTAGTAGTAAGAGAATTTGTCCTTCTTCTTAACTTCTACCAAACCGGAATCCACCAGTTTCTTCACGTGCTGAGAAATGGTTGCTTGAGCGTAGTCAAAGTTTTCTACAATGTCTTTGTTGCAAACCTGCACCATAGCACGGTTTTGCTGCATTATAAATCTAAATATCTTAATTCTTGCAGGATGCGCAAGGGCATCGGACACCTTGGCAATCAGCAGAATTTCATCTTCCATCATTTCATTTTGATCTTTTCTTAATCGCATAATTAAATCCTCTCTTTTCTTAACCAATATATTATGACAGAAATCGTCGTTGTTTTCAAGATGAAAGGTGGTGCAAAAATATTTGCACCACTCGCTGTAACGTGTTATAATATCATCAGAGGAAGGTGTGTTGTATGAAAAAAGAAGAATACAAGAAGATATTAGAAGAACTGCTCAAGCTAATAGATGAAGGTGTGTATATCGTAGACAAGAAAGGTGTAGGAAAGTTTTATAACGAGGCCATGGCATCTATGGAAAAGATGAATGTGGATGACGTGCTGGGCAAGACTTTTTATGATGCTTTTCCGCAAGTGGGAAACAGCACGATGATGAAGGCTCTCACCAAAGGAGAGTCAACAGTAAATCAGCAGCAAGCATACAAGAATTTCTATGGTAAAGAAATCAGTACAGTTAACAGTACAATTCCTATTATTGTAGATGGTGAGACGGTGGCGGCTCTTGAAGTAGCAAAGGACGTTACAAATATCCGTAAGGTGTCAGACACATTAATGGAACTTCAAAAAGGCGGGATGACTGCGGGAGCCGGAACTAACCAGAAAAACAGTAAGATAAAGAGATATTCTTTTGAAGATATTTACGGCAAGAATCAAGCATTTGCAGATGTTGTAGAGCGCGCCAAGAGGGCAGCGGACATCGATGCATCGGTCTTTATTTATGGCGAGACAGGAACCGGTAAAGAGCTTTTTGCACAGAGTATTCACTATGATGGGATCAGAAGTGAAAAACCTTTCTTGGCTCAAAACTGTGCTGCCATTCCGGAAGCTTTGCTGGAGGGTATTCTTTTTGGAACTTCTAAAGGAAGTTTTACGGGTGCCGTTGACAGAGAGGGACTCTTTGAACAAGCTAACGGAGGAACTTTGCTCCTTGATGAAATCAGTGCCATGCCTTACGACTTGCAGAGTAAACTGCTGCGTGTACTGCAGGAACAATATATCAGACGAGTAGGCGGAACCAAAGACATTCCTATCAATGTAAGAATTATTGCTACAGTAAACGAAGCTCCGGAGGATCTAATTGCCCAAGGAAAGCTGAGAAAAGACCTTTACTACAGACTTAATGTAGTAAATATCTCAATTCCGCCTCTCAGAGACAGGCTTGAAGATATTCCGCTTCTGGCTGAGCGTTTCCTGGAAAAACATAATCAGCGTTTCAAAAAAGAAATCTGGATGGTGAGCGACGCTGCTCTGAAAAAATTAAAGAATTACGACTATCCGGGAAATGTTCGAGAACTTGAAAATATAATTGAGCAGGCTGTTTCAATGGCCGACAAAGAGCACGTGCTCAATGAAAAGATTCTTCAGATGCCTTCCGCAACGAAGAAGAGCAAAACCAGCCAAATTCAATATGAAAATGTTCAGCCGTTGGATGTGTATATGTCAGAGATGGAATCTAATATCATCAAAGATGCGCTTCTTAAGTGCGGTGGAAATGTCTCCAAAACCGCAGAACTTTTACAAATCAAGCGACAAACTTTGCAGCACAAACTTAAAAAATACAGAATAACGGAATAGTGCAAATATGTTGGCATCAATAGTGCAAATATATTTGCACTTTTTCTTTTTTATTTTTTCCTTTGAGGATGAATCATAGCCCGAAAATAAGGCAAAAATTATTATTGAAAGTTTATACACCAAATATGGAGGTTTTAGCAAAGAAAATTTGGTTTTATGCACAAAAATTGTATTGAAATGTATACAATATCCAATCATATATATGGCACGGTACTTGCTTTATATATAAGGTATGAATCGGAATTGTTTTTCCACTCAAATTTTAAATAATGAAAAGGAGACATTAGAGATGAAAAACGTAAAAGTAATTATCTGGGGCCTCGGAGCTATGGGTGGCGGTATCGCAAAAATGCTCACAAAGAAGAAAGGCGTTGATATCGTAGGAGCTATCGATATCGGAGCTAAGCTTGGCAAGAGCATGTACGAAGTAATCCCTGGCATCGAAAGAGGCGACAGAGAAGACGTTATCGTTGGTACAGCTGAAGAAGTTATCGTTGAAGGCGCAGCAGACATCGTAGTAGTTTGCACAAACTCCTTCACAAGAGATGTATATGACAAATTAGTATTCGTAATGGAAAAGGGCATGAACGTAATCACTTCTGCAGAAGAAATGGCTTACCCTCAGGCTCAGGAACCAGAACTGGCTAAGTCCCTGGACGAAATCGCTAAGAAGAACGGCGTAACTGTACTGGGTACTGGTAGCAACCCTGGTTTAATTATGGACTTACTGGTAATCCTGTGGACAGGTGCTTGCGAAACAGTTGACCACATCGTTTCCAGAAGAGTTAACAGCTTATCCCCATTCGGTCCTGCAGTAATGGAAGAACAGGGTATCGGCATCACTGTTGAAGAATTCAACGCTAGAAAAGCTGATGGCACAATGGCTGGTCACGTAGGTTTCGCTGAATCCGTAATGATGATCACTGACGCTTTAGGCTGGAAGCTTGACAAGTTCGAACAGGATATGGAACCAATCGTAACTGACGTTGACAGAAAGTCCCCTTACGGATTTGCTGCAGCTGGACAGGTAGCAGGCGTTGCTATGAAGGGTTGGGGTTATGTTGACGGCGAAATGAAGATCGAAATGGATCACCCTCAGCAGATCGAACCTGAACAGGTTGGCGTACACACTGGTGACTATGTATTCATCCAGGGCAACCCTCCTGTAAACATGTCCAATACTCCTGAAATCGAAGGCGGTATCGGAACAATGGCTATGATTCTGAACACAATTCCTCACGTAATCAATGCTAGACCTGGTCTGAAGACTATGATCGATATCCCAGTTCCAAGAGCAATCATGGGCGAC
>JAFSHN010000028.1 GCA_017440275.1 Bacillota bacterium
AGACCCATTCAAAGCAACTATCATTGACGGAAAAATGTACGGCAGAGGTACGCTGGATGATAAAGGAATGGTTATTGCTGCACTGTACGGAATGAAAGCAGCAATGGAAACAGGACAGCCATTTAAGAAAAAAGTTCAGCTCATTCTCGGAACACAGGAAGAAGTAAGTTGGGATGATATGTATGCTTATATAGAAAACTATCCTCTGCCTGACTATGGATTTTCACCTGACGGCGAATATCCTATCTGCAATGTAGAAAAAGGTATGGGTAACTTTGATATTGAATTTGATATTAAAGACGAAGAACTAGACCCGGCTGGTTTATATGTAACTTCCGTAACTTGCGGTACAGCCAAAAATGCAGTTCCTGGAAAGGCTTCTGCAACCTTATCTGACGGACGTGTCATTACTGCAACAGGAAAAATTGTTCACTCATGTCAGCCTGAACGCGGAATCAATGCACTGTTCCTCCTGGTTGATCAGTTAAAAGAAATCGGCGTTTCTGAAAACAAACTGATGAATCTTCTTGAAGTTATCAAATATTCCTTTGAAGATATTTTCGGCAGCAAGATCGGCCTTTACAGCGAAAGCGAATATTATCAGGGAGAATTTGTACATCGTAATGCTTTTTCAGCAACAATGTTCAATACTGATGGTGACAAGGCAATGCTTGTAATTAACAACCGTTTCCCATATGGAGAAAGTGAAGATAATCTTCTTCAGAAGATGACTGTATTTGCAGAAGCAAATGGCGGCAAGATTATTGAATTTGAATCAATGCCTGCAGTATTTGTAAGTAAGGAAAGACCATTCCTTCAGGTTCTTGCAGACGCATATGAAAGTGTTACCGGAATTGAAAATGAATTTACACTTGCATATGGCGGATCATATGCCAAGGCAATGCCGAATGTTGTTTCCTGGGCTCCGATTTTCCCTGGAGAAGAAGACACCTGTCACGAAAACAACGAATATATCGGAGTCGACAGTCTGATGGACAGCACAAAGATTTTTGCTCAGTCTGTCGCTGGAATAGTATTTACAGACGAAAGTCTTAAATAGAAAGGTATTATTATTCAATTAATCAAAAGAAAGGAGGACATAAAATGGATGCTGTTTGGACAACAATGGAAGAATGGAGTGCAAGTGTGGAACTTAACTATGGCATTTTCTGCCTTATTCCTATTCTTGTAATCCTTGCTATTGCTTTGTGGAAAAAAGATACTTTTATGTCAATCGTAGCGGGCCTTATAGTAGCTATTCTCATGGCTGCAAAATTCAATCCGCTCGTAGCAATCGGATTATTCCTCGATCAGTTCTACATTACTGCCTGTGATGATGGAACAATGTGGGTACTGCTTGTATGTGCTTTATTCGGCGCATTAATCGCTCTTATGACTGAATCCGGTGGTGTACTTGGATTCTCAAGCTGGGCAAGAAAACTGCTAAATACAAGAAAGAAAACTTTAATCGGTACATGGATTCTTGGAATCATCGTATTCGTAGACGATTATCTTAACTGTCTTGCTGTTGGTGCTGCAATCAGACCACTTGCTGACAAACATCGTATTTCCCGTGAAATGCTTGCTTACATCATTAACTCCACAGGTGTTATTGTATGTGCAATCGTTCCTATTTCAACATGGGGTGCTTTCTTTGGAGGTCTCATGGAAGAAGCTGGTATGACCAATGGATTATCTGCAATCGGAGGATATACTCATGCTATTCCTTACATGTTTTATGCATTAATTGCTTTAATTGTTGTACCGTTTGTAGCATTAGGCATTTTGCCAATGTTCAAGAACATGAAAGCTGCAGAAACAAGAGCTCTTGAAACAGGCGAGGTATTATCTCCTGAATCAAAGGCTGCATTATCTGAAGGCCTTGAAGATGAAAAGCGTTTTGAAGGCAAACCTTGCCGTGCTTTAAACTTTATCCTTCCGATTCTTGTTGTTGCTGCTATTACAATCTGGACAGAAGACATGGTAGTTGCATTGGTATTTGCAATTATTCTTTGCTTCGTTCTTTACATCCCTCAGCGTTTAATGAACGTGAAGGAATTCTGTGGTGCACTTATGAAGGGACTTATAGACATGTTTCCTGTACTTGTAATCATTATTCTGTCTTACATGCTTATTGATGTGAATGCATTACTTGGACTGACAGATTTCGTAGTAAATATCTGCGAAGCAAATGTACCACCTGCATTATTCCCATGCATTATCTTCGTTGGTGTTGGTTTGCTTTCATTTGCATCCGGTTCAGTATGGGGCCTTGCAGCAATTGCATTCCCGATCGTAGGACCTGTTTGTGCATCAATGGGACTTGATCCGTTCCTTTGTGCAGGTGCAACAATCTCTGCAGTAGCATTCGGCGGACACATCTGCATGTATGCTGACACAGTAATTCTCACAAGTGCTTCAACACAGGCAACATGTGCTGATTACTTTAAGACATCATTACCAATCGTATTGGCGTATCCATTTGTGCTTGGTGCTATTGTTTACTTAATAGCAGGATTTATTATGTGTTAAAATACATAAATTATTGTAAAAGGCGAAGCTTACATCAGCTTCGCCTTTTTGTATTATGGGGCATATAAGCCCCGTTGAGTGCGCGTGTGCGCACGAAACAAACAACCACCCGCTATGCGGGTGCGCATTGCAGGTTATACCAAAAAGGACTCCCCACTGTTACAATAGAGTTGTTCAGGCTTTAAAGTAACTAAGAAAGGAGACCTTTTATGGCAAATAAGAATTATAGTCTTGCACATACAAAATGGATGTGCAAATACCATGTTGTGTTCACTCCAAAGTATAGACGAAAAGCAATATATGGTCAATATAGGGAAGACCTCAGAGAAATAATAAAAACGCTTTGCAAGTATAAAGGCGTAGAAATTATTGAAGGTCATTTGATGGTAGATCATGTTCATCTGCTTCTTGCAATCCCACCGAGGCTCAGTGTGTCCAACTTCATGGGATACCTCAAGGGAAAAAGTGCACTAATGATGTTTGAAAGGCATGCAAACCTCAAATATAAATTTGGAAACCGACACTTCTGGGCAGAAGGCTATTATGTAAGTACCGTTGGGCTCAACGAAGAGACAATTAAGAAGTACATTCAGGAACAAGAAAAACATGACATACTTATGGACAAACTAAGCGTTAAAGAATATGTAGATCCATTCGAATAAAGAAGAGCCCCTTCAGGGGCGGCAAAAGCGGCAAAGGCATTAAGGCTTGAACAAAAGTGAAAGCCCGCGTCTTTAGGCGCGGGCCAGCATCCGGGGCTTATAGCCCCAGAGCAAACCACCCGTTTTACGGGTGGTCATGATTCTTATTTGTACACTATTTACAATTTACTGGACACATGTGTTTTATATTGTATTATTTTACCTAAAAAAACTGCTTTTTTACTTGATGTTATTTTTTTAACAAGTTGGCATGAAAGTTGCTTTTTAATTTATTAGATTTATTTATTGAATATATAAAATGAAATATAGACAGTAACACTTTAATGTGATAAAATAGATAAAATTTTCTTTTTAATTGCAATGCATTATTGCATTACAACATATATTTATTACTTAAATTAAACATTAATATTATTCTGAACATAAATCACAGGAGGAATAAAATGAAAAATAACTTATGTAACTGTAATTGTACCAGCGACAGGAAGGAACAATTTAAAGATCTGCAGCCGGTGCTTGATCAGTATGCACATGTCCCAGGCAGCCTGATTACAATTCTCCAGAAAGCTCAGGATATTTACGGATATCTTTCTGTGGATTGTATCAATCATATATCTGAAGTAACAGGTATAAAACCGGCAAAGATATACGGAGTTGCAACATTCTACGCACAGTTCAGACTTCAGCCTGTCGGTAAGCATTTAATAATGCTTTGTCAGGGAACTGCATGTCATGTCAATGGTTCCGAGATTATTGAAGAAGCAATCAGTGATTTTCTGAATATAAAAGACGGAGAAACCACTGAGGATGGTCTGTTTACACTTAATAATGTTGCCTGTCTTGGCTGCTGTTCACTGGCACCTGTTATGATGATCAGAAGCTCAGAGGGAGATGAAACATATGGTAATCTTACCAAGGATTCTGTAAAACAGATTCTTGCTGATATTCAGAAAAGAGAAAAGGGGGTATAAGCATGAAAGTAGTAGTAGGACAGGGCAGCTGCGGTATTGCTACCGGTGCAAAGAAAACTGCTGCTGAATTTGAAAGGCTTATTGCCGAAAAAAATCTTGATGTAAAAGTAGATGTTACAGGGTGTGTCGGTACATGTTATCTTGAGCCGATTGTTGATATTTATGATGACAATGGTGAAATGACAAGATATGTAAAAGTCAAGCCTGAAAAGGTTGAAGCAATTGTAGAAAGCCACCTTGTCAACCATAATAAATATGAAGAACAGGCAATTACTGCAGAAGATGAACAGTTTGTTGCAAAGCAGCAGAGAGTCGTTCTCAGAAACTGCGGCGTTATTAATCCTGAAAATATTGAAGAATATATTGAAGTAGGTGGATACAAGGCTATTGAGAAAGTTCTTACATCCATGACTGCTGATGAAGTAATTGAAGAAATCAAGATTTCCGGCCTCAGAGGCCGAGGTGGTGCAGGATTCCCTACATGGTTCAAGTGGGATGCAGCGAAAAACAATAAAGGAAAAGAAAAATATCTTGTCTGCAACGCTGATGAAGGAGATCCGGGTGCTTTCATGGACCGTTCAGTTCTGGAAGGAGACCCGCATTCACTCATTGAAGGTATGATTATTGCCGGTTATGCAATGGGCGCCGGCGAAGGTATTATTTACTGCCGTGCTGAATATCCTCTGGCAATCAAGAGACTTGAAATTGCCATGGCTCAGGCCAGAGAAAAAGGATATCTTGGCAAGAATATCTTTGGCAGCGGATTTGATTTTGAGATGAGAATAAAGGCCGGTGCAGGGGCCTTTGTATGTGGTGAAGAGACTGCTCTTATTGCCTCCCTTGAAGGCGAAAGAGGTATGCCAAGACTTAAACCACCTTTCCCTGCGGCCAAGGGTTACTGGCAGCAGCCTACAAACATCAACAATGTAGAAACACTGGCCAATGTTCCTTGGATTATATATAACGGCGGTGCCGCTTTCGGTGCAATGGGTACGCAGCAGTCCAAGGGTACCAAGGTATTTGCTCTGGCTGGCAAAATCAAAAAGGGTGGCCTTGTGGAAGTTCCTATGGGACTTACATTAAGAGATGTTATCTTCGGTATCGGCGGCGGAATTAAAAACGATAAGAAGTTCAAGGCAGTACAGATGGGAGGACCATCCGGCGGCTGTATTCCTGCTGAACTTATTGATACTCCTGTTACATATGAAGATATCAACAAGACAGGTGCCATCGTAGGCTCCGGCGGTATGATCGTAATGGACGAAGATACCTGCATGGTTGACATGGCGAGATATTTCCTCAACTTTACACGTGATGAATCCTGCGGTAAATGTAACTACTGCAGAATCGGTACCAAGAGAATGCTTGAAATCCTTGAAAGAATCACAAGAGGCGAAGGTAAGGACGGAGATATTGAACTCCTCGAAGAACTTGCAATGAAGATCAAGGATGGTTCACTCTGTGGTCTCGGTCAGACAGCACCAAATCCTGTACTTACAACAATAAAATATTTCAGAAATGAATATGAAGACCATATTTACAATAAAAAATGTACTGCTAAGTCCTGTAAGGCACTGATAAGATTCGACATAACTGATAAATGTATCGGATGTACACTTTGCTCTAAAAAATGTCCTGTGGGCGCAATTACAGGCGCTGTAAAGGGACAGCATGCTATTGATCAGGAAAAATGCATCAGATGCGGCAGATGTCTTGAAACCTGCAAGTTTGGTGCAATAGAAAAGAATTAAGGGAGGAGGAATAAAATGAATAAGTACAGACTTAATATCAACGGCAAAGAAGTTACAGGTTTTCCTGGCCAAACTATTCTTGAAGTTGCCAAGGAAAATGACATTTATATTCCTACTCTTTGCTACGACGAAAGAACGAAAATCTACGGTTCCTGCGGACTTTGCATGTGCGAAGTAGAAGGAAATCCTAAGCTTTGCAAAGCCTGCGCTACAGAGATTGCTCCTGATATGGTTGTTAACACCAACACAGAAAGAGTAATCGAATCCAGAAAGACAAACCTGGAACTGCTTCTTTCTGACCATGTGGGTGACTGCAGACCACCTTGCGTACTGGCATGTCCAGGACATACTGATTGTCAGGGATATGTAGGCCTTATTGCCAACGGAGAATACGAAAAAGCCCTTGAACTTATCAAAGATAAAATTCCTCTTCCGGCAGCTCTTGGCCGTGTATGCCCGCATCCTTGTGAAGAAGCATGCAGAAGAAAACTGGTGGACGAACCGATATCAATCCAGCAATTAAAGAGATTTGCGGCAGATATGGACCTTGATGGAGAAAAATTTGTTCCTGAATGTGCTGAAGACACAGGTAAGAGCGTTGCAATCATCGGAGGCGGTCCTATGGGACTTTCTGCAGCATATTTCCTCAGACAGATGGGCCACGCTGTTACCATCTTTGAAGCAATGCCTAAGGCAGGCGGTATGCTCAGATATGGTATTCCTGAATACAGACTTCCTAAGGCTGTTTTAGACGAAGAAATCGATACAATCGAATCAATGGGTGTTGACATTATTACAAACACTAAGATCGGTGTTGATATTCCGTTCAACACAGTTTACGAAGAACACGATGCAGTACTTCTTGGTATCGGTGCATGGGTGTCCACAGGCGTTGGCTGCCCTGGTGAAGATGCAGAAGGTGTAATCGGCGGTATTGATTTCCTCCGTAAGGTTGTAAGAAACGAAGAAATCAAGCTTGGTGAAAAGGTTGCAATCGTAGGCGGCGGCAACACTGCAATGGACGCATGCAGAACTGCTGTAAGACTTGGTGCCAAGGAAGTTTACAACATCTACAGAAGAACCAAGGACGAAATGCCTGCCGACCACATCGAAATAGAAGAAGCAGAAGAAGAAGGCGTAATCTTCAAGAACCTGACTAATCCGATCGAAGTAATTGCTGACGAAAACGGCCATGTTAAGGAAGTAGTTCTTCAGGTTATGGAACTTGGCGAGCCTGATGCTTCCGGAAGAAGATCCCCAAGACCTGTAGAAGGAAAGACTGAAACTCTTGCGGTCGACACAATGATTCTTGCCATCGGCCAGGCAGTAGATGCTTCCATGTTTGACTGCGACAAGACAAGAAAGAATGCAATTGCATATGACCCGGATACTTTCATGACAAGCATCCCTGGCGTATTTGCAGGCGGTGACTGCGGTAACGACAAGATTTCAATTGCCATTGAAGCAATCGCAGATGCACGCAAGGTATCTGATATTATTGATGCATACCTTTATGGCGAAGTAATCAAGTACGAAAAACCTTTCGTAGTTGAAAGAGATGACATCACTGAAAAGACTTTCGAGGACAGAGAAAGAATGTGCAGACCGGTTCTTCCACAGCTTTCCCCTGGAGAAAGAAAGGATAACTTCTCCGAAGTAATTCCTTGTCCATACGATGTAGAAGACGCAGTAGCAGAAGCTTCAAGATGTCTTGAATGCGGCTGTCACGACTACTACGAATGTAAGCTAATTGACCTGGCTAACCAGTACGATGTACATCCTGAAAGATTCGCCGGCGAAAAGAAAGCAATCGAATTCAAAGATGACCATCCGTTCATCGTAAGAGACCCTAACAAGTGTATCCTCTGTGGTCTTTGTGTAAGAGTCTGCGATGAAGTTATGGGCGTTGGCGCTCTCGGTCTTGTAAACAGAGGTTTTGATACTGTTGTTAAGCCTAACATGGAAAAACCGCTTGCTGAATCCGGATGTATTTCCTGCGG